>CAZDPO010000035.1:0-2546 GCA_964507595.1 Candidatus Woesearchaeota archaeon | reverse complement strand
TCCTAATTTCTTTTATTAACTCTGATAATTTTGGATAAATTGTTGGTTCTCCTGAAAGAGATAAAGTAAATAAAGTTGGTTCAAGAGATTCTAGATATTTTTTTCTTGGAACATTCTTATCTCCTCCATGACCGGTCATTAATTTTTTTCTTGCTTTAATTATTTCATCTAAAATTGTTTTAGGGTCATCAGGATTTTCAATTTTCCCAGAATTAGTATAAGATAAATTTCTCCAACAATGAAGACATTTATTATCACAATTAAATAAACTACAAGTTATTTGAGCGCAACGGTGACTTTCAATACCATAAAATTTTTGTTTCCAACACCCCCCCTCACCTTTTAGAGATTTTTTTGTCCATAAACAACTTTTCACAGCACTATTATTCCCCACAATCCCATAACCTTCTTTTGTTAATTCTTTCTTGGCTTTATCAAAATCTATTTTAAATCTTGTTTTAATTTTTTTATTACTTCTTTCTCCCATTTTTCTTTAAAATCTGTTTCTATTATTTTAACATTTAGACTTTTTAATGCTTTTCTTGAAGGGTATTGTCGCATTTAAGGGACTTTAACCCTAATTTTTCTGAAAGCTTTTTAGAACCAACTCCTAATTTTTCTTTTACTTTTAAGAAATACTCTCTTTGTTTTTCAAAAGTTTCAAATTTTGCCCTTAACATGTATACAATAGTATCCTATATTACTTAAATATTCATTACTATTTTACTGTTAACACACGAAGATATTATCTAACTGCAAAAGAAATTTTAGAATATTCTAAGAAACTCAAAAAAAACTCTTTGCCCAATAAACCATAATTAAGACTACAATAAACACAAACAAATAAGTTAGAAATTTAAAGGAAATTTTTGCAATTCTTTCTGATTTTGTTAATTTTAAAACACTTAGATAAAAGAATCTTCCTCCATCAAATATTCCCATTGGAAGCATATTTACTAAAGCTACACTAAAGCTAATTAATACCAACCACCATAAGAAATCATATATAAATTGTGCTCCTTGATATTTTTCTGAATAAAAAATATGAGAATCTTTGTAAAAACTTGTTGCTAGGAAAATCTTTGCCATAATTCCATTTGGTTGTTGGAAAAAACTAATTCCTACCCAAGGAGATCCTTCTAGGGTTGGATTTTCTTGTAAAGTGACCACATAATCTATTTCTTGTTTATTTACTTCTGCAGAAATTGTAACTTCTTGTCCAACAGAGTATTTATTTAATTCTTCACTAAATTCTTTTATTCCAATTATTTCCTGGCCATTTACTTTTGTAATTGGACCATATATTCCTGCATTTATTGCAGGAGAATCAGAATATAATGCCAACAAACTTCCGTCTGCAGAAGCACCCCTCAGACCATAATATGCTTGCTCTCCTATTTTAAATTCATTTCTTCCAGATCTATTAACCAATATAGAAATTTCTTCATAAGTTGGATTTGTTAAAGATATGTTATCTAACATTGTTATATCTGATGTCTGGACAATCTCATATGCATAATCATCAAAAACAACTCCTGAAGGTGTAAAAGATAAAGCAAAAAAACCTGCAATTAAAAGAAGTCCCACAATTGCTGTTAAAAGATTTGCAAATGTTCCTGCAGATAAAACTGTTCTTTGAGCAAAATTACTTTTATTTTGCATTTGCTTTTCATCTGGCTTTACAAATGCTGCTAAAAATATTGGTAAAAAGAATGGGAAAAATCCAAATCCTGTTTTCTTTATTTTTATTTTATTTAAAGCTGCAAATATACCGTGGAAAAACTCGTGGCTAATTGCAATTATTGCAATTATAATTATCCAATATATAAAATAAAAAGGAGGTAAAAAATCTAATTTAAACATCTGAGGTAAATATGGAATTAAAGGAGCTATTGGAGGAATTTTTATTGCTCTAACAACATCTGAGTTAAACAAATATATCCAAACTATTCTTGCAACCATCCAAAGCATAACTGCCATTAAAACATAACCTAACCAAACAGAAACATGACTTAAAACCCTCAAAGTCTTTTGATATTTTTTCCCAACCTTATTAATTAATCGAATTCCCCACTCTGTTTTATATAAAAACAATAAACCTTCTCTTTTCAAATTTTTTCTTCGGACATATAGGAAAATTGCTACAGATAATACAAAAGCAATCATTAATCCAATGTCTAACCACATAAAATTCATTTTATCACCGTATTAATTCAATAGAGAAATCAGTTTATTAATGTTTAGTGTTTATTTCTTTTTCAAAGTTCTAAATGAACTTTTTTTACACTTTCTACATTTAACTTTTCCTTTTAGAATTTTCTGAGGATCTGCCCTCATTTTTGTTTGACACTTTCTACAAACAAAAATATTCTTAGTTAATCTATTCTGAGCTTCTGGTATTTTTGTTGCCATTGTATATCAAGAATTATACTTTCCTTTTTAAAATTAACGTCCCCTCAATATCCCAGTATTCGACATTATCATTTTCTGCTAATTGGCCTTTTAGCTCTTCTGGAATTGCAACTTCAATTGTTTCAAAAGATTCT
>CAZDPO010000034.1:0-2852 GCA_964507595.1 Candidatus Woesearchaeota archaeon | reverse complement strand
GGAAATTAGTAAGAGGTTGGGAGAATAATTAAGTCTTCAAAAATCTATTTTCAATTCTATTAAGTTGTCTTTTCATGTCTTGAATTTCTCTTTCTGCTCTTCTGTTAACAGCATAATCATATTCTGATCTTTGCCTATCTTGTTGAGATTGCCTATTTTGACTCATTAAAATTATTGGGGCCTGTAAGGCTGCAAGACAAGATAAACATAAATTTAATAAAATGAATGGATAAGGATCCCAAGAGTTTATCCAACCATAAATATTAACAAGTATCCATAAGATTAAGAAACCCATAAATCCAAGTATAAATCCCCAACTACCTGCATACTTTGTTAATTTATCTGCAGCATTTTGTCCAAAAGTAGTTGGTAAAGTATTTGGATGCGAAATGCTTTTCTTATCATTTTTTACCTCTTTTTTTACTGCTTCTTTTTTCATTATTATATTTGGAATTTTTTAATTATAAATGTTTGGTTAGAATTAGAATAATTAATAAAGGTTTTTGAATTTAGATTTTTATGCTATTAAACTACAAAGAACTTAAATTTAAATCGGGTTTAGAAATTCATCAGCAATTAAATACTACGACAAAACTTTTTTGTAATTGCCCTTGTATTTTAAGAAAAGATATTCCTGATTTTGAAGTTTCTCGTAGGTTACACGCTGTTGCAGGAGAATTTGGGAAAATAGATGTTGCTGCAAAATATCAAGCAGAACAAAATAAGGAATTTATTTATCAAGGATATGGTGATAATACTTGTTTGGTAGAATTAGATGAAGAACCTCCCTATGAAATTAATAAAGATGCTTTGAAAATTGCCATTCAAATTAGTCTGTTAATGGGCATGGAAATTTTACCAATCACCCAAATTATGAGAAAAACTGTTATTGATGGTTCAAATGTTTCTGGTTTTCAGAGGACTGTTTTAATTGCTCAAAATGGTTTTATTGAAACAAGTTTTGGAAAAGTTGGAATTGAATATTTGTATTTAGAAGAAGATTCTGCTAGAAATACTTTGAGAGATAAAAATAAAGAATATTATAATTTAGATAGATTAGGTATTCCTTTGGTTGAGATTGTTACTGCTCCTGATGTTAAAACACCTGAACAAGCAAAAGAAGTCGCTTTAAAAATTGGAGAGATTCTTAGAAGTTGTAATGTTCGAAGAGGAATTGGAACAATTAGACAAGATGTTAATGTTTCTATTAGAGGAGAAAATAGAGTTGAGATAAAAGGTATGCAAGATATGACTACTTTTGTTAAAGTAATTGAAAATGAAATTGAAAGACAAAAACAATTATCTGATTCTAAAAAACCAACTGAAATGGAAGTTAGAAATGTTTTACCTGACGCGTCAAGTGAATATATGAGGCCTTTGCCTGGAAGTTCGAGAATGTATCCTGAAACAGATTTACCTTTATTAAAAATTCCTAGAAATTTTGTTAATGAAATTAAGAAAAAACTTCCTCAATTAAGAGGAGAAATTGAAAAAGAATTAAAAGAAAAAGGTTTAAGTGAAGAAATGATCAAACTTTTGTTCAAACAAAGAAAGCTTGAGTTGTTCAAAGAATTAGTTAAAATTCCTAACAAGCCCTCTTTAATTGCTAAAACAATTTTACTTTTTCCAAAAGAAATTGCAGTTAAAGAAAACAAATCTATTGAAAAAGTAGATAAAATTTTAGAAGACAATTATAACACTATTTTAGATTTAGTTGCAAGAAAAAAAATATCTGAAAATGAAATTAAAGAATTTTTGACTGAGATTGTTAAAGGGAAGAATATCAAAGATATTCTTAAGAAAGAAAAAGCAGATTCTTCTGAGGTTGAAGAAAGAATATTAAAAATTATTAAACAGCACCAGGGATTAAGTGCTAATGCTTATATGGGGATGATTATGAAGGATTTTAAAGGTAAGGTCAATGCTAAAGAAGTTATGGAAATTGTAAGAAAATTTGTTAAATAATTTTAAAAATCGCACAAAAATATTTATACTAGTATTAATTTTATTTAATATGAAAAGAGATTTATTAGTTTTATTGCTACCAATGATGTTTTTATTTAATAGATGTGAAAAAGAAAAATTATTTGGAGAATATGATCTAAATAATGATGGAAAGGAAGAAGAGGTTTTAGAAATCAAGGCAGATAAAAAATATTCTTTTTTTTATCTCAAAGATAGGGATACAAATTATATTGCTCGTTTTTCAAAAAAACCTGATTTGACTGGTTTTTATGATTTTAAGAATGATGGATATCTTGATTTTTGGTATAACGAATCAAAAGGAGATCAGTTCAAAACTTTTATTTTCGATAATGAAAATGGAATTTTTTCTAAAGAAGAAAGAGAGCTTGGGCAATAATTTAATAAATGTGTTTTCTTTCTCAATTCTATGAAAAGAGCATATGTAGAAGATTTAAATCCTGGAAAACAAGTTTTAATTCAAGGATGGATTTATGAGATAAGAAATTTAGCTAAACTTAGGTTTTTATTGATAAGAGATATGACTGGAATAGTTCAGTGTATTATAAAAAATAAAGCTGTTTTGGGAAATTTAAATACACTTAGTTTAGAAAGTGTTGTTGAAATTAAAGGAAATGTAAAAAAAGCAAATGTTAAAGCTGAATTTGCTAGAACAGATATTGAGATTGAAATTGAAAGTCTGAAGGTTTTGAATAAGGCAGAAGATTTACCTATTCATGTAAATGAAAAGACAGTGGTGTCTAGTTTGCCTAAAAGATTAGATTATCGTTGGTTAGACTTAAGAAAGCCAAAACATATATTGATTTTTAAAATTTGGACTTTCATGGAAAAAGCAATGAGAGAATATTGGGATAAGAATGATTTCATAC
>CAZDPO010000033.1:0-3920 GCA_964507595.1 Candidatus Woesearchaeota archaeon | reverse complement strand
TCTTCACATGCTGTTTTTCCATTTAAACATAAAGAACCTTGAAAACATTCTTCAATTAAATCTTTGATTTCTACTTTATTTGAAGCATAATTTATTGAACAATTTGATACATGCTGAGATAATGCTTGGAGAAAAGATTCTACTTCATAACTTTCAACAACATCCCTAGGTTTTCTTAAAGAAATTGATAAAAATACTAAAATAATAACTGCTACCACGATTAAAATTAATACAAATCCTACCATTTCTTCTTGTGCTTTGTTTTTAAGTTTATTCATTTTCTCCATAACTTACAATAAATTTACCTAAATCACATTGATCATAGATATTTCCTTCATATAATGATTTTCTACACACCACCACAAAAGTAGAATATCCTCCTCCAACTAAATCTTGAGATATTAATCTTAAATAATTACAATTCGGATAATTTGAAGAAGTACATTCAATTTCTCCAACAGAATCTGATTTATCAATTAGTCTAATCTCTAAATTGGCCACTTCCCAAAAATTAGAATAAATATCTATATTGTCTTTTAACACCAACATTTTATCAAAATCAACACAATGCACTCTTTTTCCTCCAAAAGCTTGGCCACATGAAAATTCTGGGCTCTCTGCAATCTTTGTTACTAATAGTAATGCATTTTTTTCATCTAATAAACTAACATCTTTTTTTAAGCTTGAAAGTTTAAAAGATATCATAAAAACAGCTGCTAATGCAAAAAAGATTACTAATGCAATTAACATAAATGCTGTTTGCTGAATTTTCATCTGTGCTGTTTTATTTTTTCTTTTTTTTACCATAGTTTGCAAGTTGTGTGTCTATTTGTAGTATATAGGTCTCCTGCACTTTTAGATATTGTATCTAAATCTATTGAAGAAGCAGAAAAATCTAATAGATAAACATCAATAGAATTTCTAAATAAAGATAATTCTGAGGAAATATAGTTTTGACAAATTAAAAAAGATGAGAGTGTTAATTTTTGCTCATATAGTTTAGCTAAAATAGATGTTCTTTTTAATAATCTTTTTAATTGACATTCATAGGTACTTGGTTTTGAAAAAATAGTTGCATACATTAAAGAATCTGAATAAAAACCAAGTTCTTTTCCTCCTCTGGTTGTGATTCCTGAAGAACATTTATCATTATCGCAATCTACAGATATATCACATGAATCTAAAGATGAAAAACAAACTTTAACTTCTGTTCCTTTACAATTAGTTTCTGTTAATGTATTCATAAATATGTTTTCAAATCCTAAATTTTCTATTTCATTTTGAATGTCTTTGGGAGGTTTAACAAAACAATAATTTTGATTTTCTGGAATTAAGTAGATTAAACTTGCTACTTCAAATGGAAAATCAAAAGGTTTAGAAAATAAATAAAAACTTCTACCTTCAACAGGATTTTCAGCAAATATATATTTATTTTTAAAAATTATTTCTTCACTAAATTCAGACCATTGATTATATATTTTCTCTTTGATAGATATTCCTTGTCTTCCAAAATTGCCGGATATTTCACAGCTTGTATAAATTCTTGTTTCTGTTGACGTTGATAACATTGATTTCTTCCCTTGTTCAAAACCAACTTCTAAAGGATTTAGAAGAATTCCTATTTCTTGACTTGCTTTTGCTCCTCTTTCTGTTTGACCTGTTTTAATAAAACTTGTTAAAAAATAAATAGCTAAAAATAAAATTATTGCTCCAACTATTATTGCAAATAACCAAGAAAATGAAATTTGTAAATATGCTTTTTTATTTAACATTTTCAATTATTGTGACTAAAGGGTCAGAATTCTTTTTTTGTAAAATTAATCTTAATTTAGAATCATTTGGTTCAATACAGATTTGATTTTGACCTTTGGTTGTATTTACAATATTTAAATGATTTATTGTTTCTTCAAAATATTTGTTCTTATAATTTGCTTTCATATTATATGGTTGGGCGTCTACAAAACAAATGGATGTTATTGAAGCAGGTAATAAATATTCTTGAATTTGTGATCCTGGTGAACCTTTCCACATTTTATCAACATCATCCTGAAAATCACTTATAAATTGTTTATATGTAATATCTTTTTGAAGAACAATAAACTTTTGAATTGCATAAAATGCAACAACTAAAAATACAATTATCAATATAATTGAAAATATCATTCCAAAAGATAATTTCATTTGACCTCTTTTCATATTATATTAATTCAAAAGAATTTTTTAAACCTATTTATTAATAAGATGAACCATTTTATAAACCAAGTAAAAGATAGTTGTTCATAAATTTGTATAATGATTTAATAATCAAAATCTCCTTTTAATTCTTGAGAATTTATTAAATGCTTTATGTTTTCCACCTCTAATGTTTTTTTTCCTGAAATCTCTAATTCTTGTTTTAATGACGTACAAAAACCAAGAATATCTTTTTTAAACTTACTTTCTAAAAAATCTAAAGATTTTGGAGTTATCCTATTAATTCCAACTGAATTTAATAATTGTATGAGGCTTTTCTTTTTAATTAACGCATTAACCTTTTTATTATTTTTTTCCATTTTAAGTTAATCTATTAAACAATAAAATTTTTTGAATTTTATTTTTTTATTTAAAAAAAATCTCTCAAAAATTGAATCAAAAATAACTGGGCACAAAAAAACTTGGTTGCTTATCCACTCACCTTGTTTATCTAAAACTAATCCTTTTTCTTTGTTTTTTCCTCTCAAAAAGTTTACAGTAATCACTTTTTCTGAAGAGGTTAAACCAGTTAATTCATATCTAAATAAACATCTATTTTTAAATCCATAAACTTCAGAAAAATATTTATTATTTTTCAAACTATATCCTTCCCTAAATAAGGTTCTAATCAAAGAAGTTGGTTTAAAGAAATCCTCAAAATCTAAGAAGCTTACATGAAAACCTTGGAGATTAGAATTCTCTTTATTTAAATCAAATTCCTTTTTATTCAAAATTATTGCAATATCAATATCTTTAGGCTCTACCTTGCCTTTAACAAAAGACCCAAATAAAACAATATCTTGTGTATTCTTGTCTGTTAATAATTTCTTTAGTTTCTTTTTAATTTCTAATAATTTTTTTAAGTTCATTTGCATATTTTTCTAATTTTAAAACATCCTCCTTTTTAATCTTTAGATTATATGATTTGATATAAATTTCAAATAAATAAGAAACATCTTTATAAATCTCTTTAAAATAAATGTTAAGTAAATTAAATCTATCATTATGGTTCTTTGGAAATCTTTTTATTTCCTTATAAATTAAATAATCACAAAAAATAACAATTGCTTTAAAATAATCACTTGCAGACACATTTAATCTATTTTTATTTAGATTTTCTATGGCTGATTCTAAAAATTCTTGAGCATTTTCTAATAATTCTTCCATTAATATATTAAGGTAAAGCCTTGTTTTTAAGCTTTTTGGTTAATGTATTAATAAGTTAAAATAAACATTTGGAAAAGTCATATAGGTAAAAAAAGTGGTGATTAATAAAAAAACCCATCCCAAAAAAATTAAGAAAAATATTCAGATCCTCTAGCTACAATAGAACATTGGTCTTGAGGCACAGGATAGTTTCCATATTTATCTTTACATTTAATATAATAATTTGTCTTTGTATCCCATGCAACAAAGTGAGTTAATCCATCTTCTAAACTATTTAATAAAGAACCATCTTCAAACTCATAACTACATCCTACAGCAGAATAAACACATTCTGCAGGCTCACTTGTAATTAACTTTAGATTTAAATCTTCTTTATATACTCTTGAAATTTCAGGTGCATAAACATCTTTTTCTACTCTAAATATTGCATTACCATAAACAACATTTCCTCCAACATCTACACATTGTATAGAATAATTATAATTTCCTTCTGTTAACCATAAATCTTGAGTATTTTCAAG
>CAZDPO010000032.1:2521-3954 GCA_964507595.1 Candidatus Woesearchaeota archaeon | reverse complement strand
TATGAAAAATTTATAAACCCTAAGAGGTTTATTAAGTAAGAGTGAAATAAATATGGAAACAGTGTCATTAAAAAACATTAATTTGAGTTCTAAAATTGCATTACTAAAGGAGTTGGGATATGATTCAGATGGGGAAGTTGTTTTAGACATTCATGGAAATAAAATTTTAGATAGATATTTAGAAATCCCTGTTAAAGTTAATAATATGATGATCCTTCCTGGAAGTGAAATAATTATTGATGATAATGAATTGAGCCTCTCTAAATATTTTGAGGAATTTGGAGATGTCTTATGATCCTGTAGAGAGTGTGGCCAAGGGCACTATTGAAGGGTTTCTTAATTGGGGTGAAGAGTTCATTAAAGAATTAGCAATTAAATTTAAAGATAAAAAACTTGCATTTATTCAAGACGAAAAAACAATTTCTAGAGTAAAAGAACAATATCGTTCTGGGGAATTATCTTTTTATAAAGAATATATTGAAAATAAAGAAATGCTTTTTTTACTAAAAATGGGATTGACATTAAGAAGTTTGGAAAGAGATAATGATGGAGAAAGGAAACAAAATCTAAGAACAAAAATATTTAATAATTATCAAGTTAAAGGGTTGCATATTGCTCAGTTTGTAGAAAATGGGAGTTTAAATAGATATATTGGTATTTTAATTGATGATATAATTTCTTTAGTTAATTTTAAGAAAGATATTTTAAATATTTTAGAAAATATAGAGAAGCATGTTTTATTTGTGAAGACACTGGATTCTGAAACAAACATTATCCAACAAGCAACAACAGCTATAACATTGCACTTTCCAATGATTTTTATTATTTCTGGAATTGCTTCCGCAGCAATATCTGTAAAAAATTGTGAAGAAAAATTAAAAGAGCTTTTACCAGACTATTCTATAAAACGAATTAGTGAAGGAGAAAAAGAAACCTTATTTTTTAAGAGAATTTTAATTTAATCCACCCCCACCACCTACCCCCACCAACAATCACACTATCAACAACTCTAATACCTAATTCCTTTCCAATTTGTTTTAGCCTTTGAATTCTAAAACTTCCCAACTTCCACCTTGTACAGGACCAATTCTTTTTATTTTGTTTTCTTTTTTTAATTCTTCTAAATCTAATTCGATTGTACTTTTATTCATTTTAATTTTTTTGGCAAATCCTCTTTTAGTAAATGTTTTTTCTTTTATTTCCTGAAGAATTAATTTCTTTCTTTCTTCTTTGGCTGGTTTTTGGCTGGTTTTTGGCTGGTTTTCAATTATTTTCTTTACATTTTTCTTCATAATTCCTCCAATATTTTCCCTTTCAAAAGTAACTGTGAAAAACCTAGTACTTTCAAATTTAACATTTAAATCATACTCTTTCATAGAATCTCTAATTCTTTTAATTCCTGTTCCAGCTTTTTCAACATAAGAAGTTCTAGA
>CAZDPO010000032.1:0-2421 GCA_964507595.1 Candidatus Woesearchaeota archaeon | reverse complement strand
TCAAACAAAACACAAGTAACTTTTCCTTGCAAAAAGAATTTAGAAATCTTATTGCAAAACATCAAAACCCCGGCATTAACTAAATAATCATTTTTTAGCAAACCCAGATTTTCCAAAATTGTTTCTCTTTTTTGATTGCCTGTAATATTTGCTAATCTTAAAAAATCTCTAAACTTATTTTCTTCAAAATCCTTTTGTAAATTAAATTCTTTATTTGTTTTTTCATCAAAAACAATTAATCCTTCTTCTTGAAAAAATGCCCTTAATTCATCTCTACTTAATTTTTGAGAATTTGCTCCAACTCTTAAATAGTATTGGCTTGCATATGAATAAGGTTTATTCTTTCCTTCGGGAATGTTAATAACAATTAAATTATCTGCTTTTTCAATTTTTATATTTAATTTAGGTTCTATTGTTCTAGCTATTGTTTGAATCTGTGAACTTTGAGAATTAGTTAAACTAAATCCTTTAATTACTCCATTGTCATTTACTCCTATAATTATTTTCCCTCCGCTTTCATTAGCAAAAGCACACATTTCTTTCCCTAAACTTAGTACATTAAAACCTTCTTTAAATTCTAATTTAAGACCTTCCCCTGTTTTAATCAAACTTATTAGTTCTTTTTTTTCCATTTAAATTTTTCCTTTAATTTTTTCTATTAACTCTTGCTTGTTCATTTTAAGGTTTGGGCTTTTTCTTTAGAATAATTTTCCCTTTTTCTGTTTTAATTTCTAATTCTTCTCCATATTTTAATCCAGTTTCTTTTAAAATCATTGGAGGGAGATTTATGATATATTTATAGTAATCTTTATCCTTGTATTTTCTTAGGAATCTTTTCTGTATTTTCATAGACTTAATAAAATCTTTTACTATATAAATTTTTAGGCACCAAAAGATTTATATATGTGAGGTGCCTAAAGAGGTCATGAATCTTAAATTTTTAGGGGTTGGATGGAAAACAAAAGTTTCTTTGAAAAGAGCAACTTATTCTATTTCAATAAATAAACTTGTAGCTGATGGTAATTGTCTTGAGAAAGGGGAAGTGCTTCACTCTTACCTTGTGGAAGATGAAAAAGCAAGAAAAATAGTTTTAGTTTATCTTGATGGAAAAAAGAATTCAAAGTAATGTTTTTGAGGGGACAAAAACTTACGTTAATATTATATAAGTGGTTAAAGGATGATAATCAGATGAGTGAAAGTCAATCAAGATATAGTATTGTTGAAAGATTAATTAAAAGAAAATTAGAAATTATGAATTCTAAATCTAATCTTAAGGAAGATGTAAAAAGGAAAGAGCAAAAAATTAGTAAATTAAAAAAAGAGTTAGAAAATTGGAAAAAAGATATTCAAGAAGATATTAAAAGAGAAGAAAGAAAAAAAGAATTAGAGATTGATAAATCTAAACAAGAGTTTGAAAATTCAAAAGAGCAAATGAAAGATAAAGAGAAAGTATTGGATGAACAAATTAAAACAATTGAAGAAGCATTAAAATCTATTGAAGAAATTTCAAAAGCATCTCCTACAATTCAGGGATAAATTTGTTTTTGAATTTGATAGAATGTCTGTAAAGAAAGAGAATTGCCATGTGCATCAACAGACATTAAATAACAAAAATAAACCAATGCCATGTTGCTGGTTCCGTGCAGATTAATTCTGCTTAGGTAAAATTTAATTTACTGCCTGTGATTTTATTGCAGGCCATTTTTAATTAAATAAAAATATTTTAAAATGCAAAAAATTAGAGATATGCCAAAACTTGAAAGTCCATTTATTAGAAAAGAAATAGATGGAAAGTATATAGTTATAGATGAAATTACTCCTGGTTATGAATGGGTGTTTGAAGACGATAGTGTTATGGCAATAGAAAAACTTCATGGAACAAATGTTTCAATAGTGATTCAAGAAGGAACAGTGGCTCAAGTTTATAACAGAACTGAAAGAATACCTTTTATTACAAAAGCAAAGAAATGGATTATAGAAGGATTGCTTAATTCAAAAGAAAGAGGGTATTTGGAATTTTTAGGCGATGGGCAATTTTTTGGTGAATTAATTGGTCCTAAAATTAATGGTAATCCTTATGAACTTGATGAGCACTTGTGGATTCCTTTTAATACCTTTTGTCAAAAACATCTTAGATACAAGAGCTGGGGAAAATACCCTAAAGATTTTAATACAATTTCTAAATGGTTTAAGGAATTAATTCCTTTATATGCATCAATGCAAGGAGATCATGAAAAGGGTTTTGTAGAAGGAATAGTATTTACACATCCTGATGGAAGAATGGCAAAATTAAGGAAAAATATGTTTAAATAATATTTTCAAAAAAATGAAAAAATTAATTATAAGATATAAAAATGTTTTAGGAAAGAAAAGATCACTGTGTGATTATAATGGTAATTGTAAAAATATGGCATATAAAGA
>CAZDPO010000031.1:0-4149 GCA_964507595.1 Candidatus Woesearchaeota archaeon | reverse complement strand
AGATGGGAAAAAAGCATATGAGAGAATTGTAAATGGAATTCCAGAAGAGCAAACTCCAATCGTTCAACCTATTCAAAACCCAATAATGAATTCAACAGAGGATTTCATTTATGTTCCATCAATAAATCTTTATGTTGCAAAACAAAGAACTTTATTAAATTCAAATTACAATGAATGTCAAGAAAGTTTACATAAAGAAAATTCAAAAATGTTAACAATTCCTGAATTTAAAGAATTTTTGAATTATACTAAGGATAATTTTTTAGATATTTATAATGAAATTACAGAAATTAGAAATCCATGGAGATCAGAATGGCTTGATGCAGATTTTAAAGTTGAAAATAGAGATTTATTTGTGCATTATCATGTTTTTGAAAATAATAATATTGTAAGAAAAAAAGAAAAATTAGATAAAGATATTTTAATGGAAGATAAAACTCCTGGAATTTCACTTGATGGTTGGTTAAAAGATTCAATAAAGCAAGGATTGCCTAAGCAAAATATTGCGTCTGGAAATTTATATTATTGGTTTCCTAGAAGTGATAATAATTCAGTCGCGTGGTTCAGTGCTGCTGTTGATGGGGCGTACCTTGTTTGCGACAGGAGTCCTTCTGTTCGGGGTTCCAGTCTCGGGGTACGAGCTGCGAAGCAGCGAGTTTAATTCAAAGCTCGCTTGGAATATATAAATATGCTAAAAATAAGGAAAACAAAACTTTTTTTAAAGAGAACTTGCTTTGTATTGGGTCCTGGAGATTTTACTTTTCTTTGAGCAAGAAATGTAAAAGAGGACTACATGTCAATTTATTAGTACATTATTTAAATTTATTTTAAGTCATGAAATTCAACCTTGACAAAACAGCAAATAAAAATTATTGCAAAACTTGAAAAGGTGGTGGCAGATTAATCTGATAATTGATAAATTGGCTAAAATGGTCGCGAGGTTCAATGCTAATGATGATAGGGCTAACCTTAATTGCAACAGGAATCCTTCTAATCAGAATTCCAGTCTCGGAATAGTTCTTCTCCAGGGCCCTGCTCAAAAAATTCCTAATAATATGTACTCTAAAATAATTTCATTAAATAATTTAATTCTTGCTTATAAAAAAGCAAGAAAACATAAAACAAAAAAAGATTATGTGAAGGAATTCGAAAAAAATCTTTTATCTAATTTAAAAAAACTCCAAATAGAATTAAAATTACAAACTTATTTTCCAAAACCACTCAAAAAATTTATATTAAGAGATCCGAAAACCCGTAAAATTTCTAAATCTCATTTTAGAGATAGGATCATTCATCATGCGTTAATAACTATTATTGAACCTATTTTTGATAATATCTTTATTTATGACTCTTGCGCCAATAGAAAAGGTAAGGGAAATTTATTTGCATTGGACAGGTTTAAAAAATTTCAGAGAAAAGTTACAGATAATTTATCAAAAGAAGGTTTTTGTCTTAAGGCAGATATAAAGCATTATTTTCAAGAGGTAAATAGAGATTTTTTGGTTAGCATATTGAAAAAAAGAATTAAGTGTGAAAAGACAATTAAATTAATAAAATTGATTTTAGATAATTATGAAGGAAATAAAGGAATGCCTTTAGGAAATTTAACTTCACAATTTTTTGCAAATGTTTATTTAAATGAATTAGATTATTTTGTTAAACACAAGTTAAAAGCAAAGTATTATATTCGATATGTTGATGATTTTATAATTTTACATAATTCTAAAAATCAATTAAAGATTTGGAAAAAGAGAATTAGCAGGTTCTTAAATGTGGGATTAAATCTTGAACTTCATCAAGATAAATCAAGAATAGTTAATCTTTCAGAAGGAGTTGATTTTGTTGGTTTTAGAAATTTTTATTATTATAAGTTGTTGAGGAAAAGAAATATTAAAAGTATGTTTTTGAAAACAAAATCTTATAACAAAGGTGAGATTTCAAAAGATAAATTTCTTGAGATATTTCAAGGATGGAACGCTTATGCTAAATGGGCAAATACATTAAAGATAAGAAGAAGGATTGCTAAGGAAATAAATTTAAAAGAAGGTTAAGTGCTTTTACCTAAAAAGCCTCCCTCTAATAAGACTTTATTATGCCGACTGACTCTTTTATATATTTTTGATATTTTACCGAAGAGAAACCTTTACTTTCTATGGAAAAAGTAGAGTCCTATCTTTGGACTTTTTCTGCTAATTTTATTAATTTATTTAATCTCAATTTTACATATCTTTTGTCAACAGAATCTCCAAATTGTTTGAATTTTTTAACAAATTTTCTATTTGTTACAACAAAAAACCATTTATCATAATTTTCATTTAATAATTTAACTTTTTCTTTTAGGTTTTTTAGTTTAGAAAAGGCAGAACCAGTTTCAATTTCAAGAGCATATTTTCTATCATTAATCTGAAAGATAATATCTGGCTTTACTGTGACATATAATTCAACTTCAATTCCATTTTTTTCTAAAAATTCTGCAATATTTCTTATCATAAAAAAATGAGTTAAACTTTCATTATGTCTTGGTTGTAAAAGAAATGTTTCCATTTTATTAGTTAGGAGACTTTTATATTTTGTAATTTTATAATTATGATAAAGAAGATATTCTATTTCATCTTTGTTAATTCTACTTTTTCTAAAATATCCTTGTTCTTTATCCACTTTAATATTGACAATTTTCATAATATTGTTCCCATATGTAATTTTAAGGTTCCCATAAGTTCAATAATTGATTTCATTTGATTTTTCATATGTTGATTGTCTTCACTTAAAAATTCAACTTCTTGTTCAGCTTTTGTCAATCTTTTTTCAATTTCTGTTTTTGTTACATCAATAAATAAATCTTCCTCTGAGATTGTATCTTTCATCCCAAGCATCTCAGAATAATAATGGATTTTATCAGATTTTTTCCACCCAAATCTATATTTCAAGGCAGATTCAGATTTGTACCTATGAAGCCAATAACAACAAGAACAATGTCTAAAGTCATACATAGATAATTTAGAATATAGTTCTCCTGCTTCACTTATGCCCTTACCCAATACTTTTACAGCTAAGTTTTTAAGATATCTATTAACAACAGTTGGATTTTTTGTAAAAAGGTAATCTTCTGCAGTTAATCCTTTTTCTTCAACATATCTTTTTATTAAATCAGAACAAAGCATTAATTTAATCCTTCTTCCAAAGGTTTTACTTATCTCATCTCTAATGTTTAATTCTTTAAAGTTATCATAAAAATCTAAAACCTTAATATTCATTAGTTCTGTGGGAGCCCTAATTCCAGTATCATATAAAAACATCATTAAAACCCGATAATCAAAGGTGGAATTATCAATTAATCTTTTAATTTGATCTTCAGTTAAATAAACCCATCTAGGCTTGTCTTTACTTGTATCTAAATCTAAAGTTAAATCATAAATCTCAATCCCTTTTTTTCTATTAATTTTTTGATGCCAGTGCCAAAAAGCCTTGAAAATTTTTACATAATCTCCAGGAGATTGATAAATTTTACCATCTAATCTCTTAATAGCTCCATTTGCCATCCCTGTAAAAAAATCATGAAGAATTCTCTCAGAAATTTTAGTAATATCAAACAGATTATATCTTTCTTCAAATTGTTTTATGAGGAAGATAATTCTTTGTCTTAGATTATTAAGTCTTGGATAACCTCTTGCTCCTTTTCTACTACCACTTGCCACATTTAATCCTTGTTCCATGTCAAAAACATACTCAAGAATTGTTTTGGAATTTTCTTCAGAAACTTGGGAAATTCTTCCATTTATTGAAGATTTCCAAGAAAGATACTTTTCTTTGTGTTTGTATGGGTCTATTTTCATAAAATCCTCACGTTCAATTTAATTAAATAGAATATGGACAAATTCAGACCCTTTGAAAACTCTTGATTATGCCAAGATGATATAACGCCCCGACCGAGATTCGAACTCGGGTCACTGCCTTTCTTTGCTCTTGAGTAGAGAACGCGAAACTGAAAGTTTCAGCATGAAAGGGCAGTATACTTGGCCTCTGTACTATCGGGGCTCGTAAGAGTTAAATAAAAAAGAATTAATTTGTTTTTAAAGCTATCTGGTTTTTTTCTTTTGTATTCGCAGGTGACATATGTCGATAGCTAAAATAATAAGTTTAAATCATTAT
>CAZDPO010000030.1:0-4353 GCA_964507595.1 Candidatus Woesearchaeota archaeon | reverse complement strand
CAGTTTGTTTTTTTATTATTTCTGCAAGTTCTTGATCAATATCTTTTGTTTTTGATCCAGGGCTTTCAGATTGATGACCTTGATACACATCTTCCATATGAGAATTAATTATATTCTGTTTATAAAAATTGTTGTGCTGGTTTTAGAGCTTATTCTTTAGGAATATTTTCTTTTTCCTTGGCATTATCTTCTTTTTTGTCAACAGCTTTAACTTCAAGATTCAAATCAAGAATTTCTTTATATTTGTCTTTAAACATTTCAACAACCCGAACCATAGCCTTTTCAACTTCAAGAATTAATTTTTTATCTTTAACTTCAAATTTTAAATCCTGTCTAAATAAAAATTCATTTATTGATTTTACTTTTTCATTGATATCTTCAATCTTTCTTAATACTTTGAGATCATATACAACGTCTTTTCCAGCTAAAGGATTATTAAAATCAACAATAACTCTCCCTCCAGAAGAAGTTAATACTCTTCCAATTCTCCCATCAAAATTAAAAGCATATCCTGGAACTGGATTTATTTTTTGTTCATGAAAAACTTTGGCAGGCATCATTTGAATAAGTGTTGGGTCTCTTTTTCCAAAAGCCTTGTCAGGAGTCAATTCAATTAAATGTTTTCCAACATCTTTTCCAATTAAAAAATCATCAATTCCTTTAAGAAACATGCTTTGTCCAAGTGAAAACACAAAAGGTTCTGGCTTTGCATTTGGATTTAATTTCACTAAATCTTCTTTAATATTAGAATCAAAAACCTCACCATCTTTGATTTTACCTGTAAATTCAATTTCAATAAAGTCTTTTTCTTTTAATGTCATAAATTAATTTTATTGAAAATCTTTATAAACATATCTTTTTTACTTAATTTATGGTAGCAAAAATAATCAATGCAACTGAGGCAAGAGTGGGTACAAATATTATGCTTGATGGAGAATCATTTACTGTTAAGAAAATGGATGTTTCTAAGACAGGAAAACATGGTCATGCTAAATGTAGGATTGAAGCAACACATATGATGTCTGGAAATAAAAAAGTTCTAGTTGTTCCAGGACATGAGAGATTTGAAGTTCCAATGGTAAATAAGAGTAAAGCCCAAGTTCTTTCGATAGCTGATGAACGTGCAAGTGTAATGGACTTAGAATCTTTTGAAACAATTGAAGTTGCAATTCCAGAAGAGCTAAAAGGCCAATTAAGTGAAAATGACAATGTAGAATACTGGGATATTGAAGGGACGTTAATTTTAAAAAGGAAACTATAATTCTTGATATACAATGGCAACAAAAATACCAGAAGCTCAAAATAGATTAAATAAGAATATCTTTGTTTGTAGAAAGTGCCAAACAAAAATGAGAGCAGATCCTCAGAAAATCCTAAAAGGAAAGGTTAAGTGTAGAAAGTGTAAGAAAAGTTCATTTAGAACTTTGAAAAAGAAATAATTCTTTAGAATATAAATTTTTATAAATTCTTTTTAATGTTGCAGAATATGGAACCTGCAAGTAAATCCAAAGAAGAGATAATAGTAATTTTAGAAGGGAAAATTAATGATCTAGAAAAAGAACTTTCAAAAGAAACAGAATTTAGAAAAAACATATTGGAAAAGAGTGATCTTACAGATACAGATTTCAATAAATTAAGAAAAGAGATGATTTGGGGAATAAGGCATAATGGTTTAGCAGGATGCATGGACGCTTTAAATGATGAAGTTTTTTATTATTTAGATAAAAAAGAGAGAATGCAATATGAAAAAAGGATATGGGGCATTATTGATGGTAAAGCAATTGAGATTTTAAATTATATGAATTTCTAAATATGAAAAGAAATAAACACTAAACATTAATAAACTAATTTCTCCATTAAATTAATACGGTGATAAAATGAATTTTATGTGGTTAGACATTGGATTAATGATTGCTTTTGTATTATCTGTAGCAATTTTCCTATATGTCCGAAGAAAAAATTTGAAAAGAGAAGGTTTATTGTTTTTATATAAAACAGAGTGGGGAATTCGATTAATTAATAAGGTTGGGAAAAAATATCAAAAGACTTTGAGGGTTTTAAGTCATGTTTCTGTTTGGTTAGGTTATGTTTTAATGGCAGTTATGCTTTGGATGGTTGCAAGAATAGTTTGGATATATTTGTTTAACTCAGATGTTGTTAGAGCAATAAAAATTCCTCCAATAGCTCCTTTAATTCCATATTTACCTCAGATGTTTAAATTAGATTTTTTACCTCCTTTTTATTTTATATATTGGATAATTATAATTGCAATAATTGCAATTAGCCACGAGTTTTTCCACGGTATATTTGCAGCTTTAAATAAAATAAAAATAAAGAAAACAGGATTTGGATTTTTCCCATTCTTTTTACCAATATTTTTAGCAGCATTTGTAAAGCCAGATGAAAAGCAAATGCAAAATAAAAGTAATTTTGCTCAAAGAACAGTTTTATCTGCAGGAACATTTGCAAATCTTTTAACAGCAATTGTGGGACTTCTTTTAATTGCAGGTTTTTTTGCTTTATCTTTTACACCTTCAGGAGTTGTTTTTGATGATTATGCATATGAGATTGTCCAGACATCAGATATAACAATGTTAGATAACATATCTTTAACAAATCCAACTTATGAAGAAATTTCTATATTGGTTAATAGATCTGGAAGAAATGAATTTAAAATAGGAGAGCAAGCATATTATGGTCTGAGGGGTGCTTCTGCAGACGGAAGTTTGTTGGCATTATATTCTGATTCTCCTGCAATAAATGCAGGAATATATGGTCCAATTACAAAAGTAAATGGCCAGGAAATAATTGGAATAAAAGAATTTAGTGAAGAATTAAATAAATACTCTGTTGGACAAGAAGTTACAATTTCTGCAGAAGTAAATAAACAAGAAATAGATTATGTGGTCACTTTACAAGAAAATCCAACCCTAGAAGGATCTCCTTGGGTAGGAATTAGTTTTTTCCAACAACCAAATGGAATTATGGCAAAGATTTTCCTAGCAACAAGTTTTTACAAAGATTCTCATATTTTTTATTCAGAAAAATATCAAGGAGCACAATTTATATATGATTTCTTATGGTGGTTAATTTTAATTAGTTTTAGTGTAGCTTTAGTGAATATGCTTCCAATGGGAATATTTGATGGTGGAAGATTCTTTTATTTAAGTGTTTTAAAATTAACAAAATCAGAAAGAATTGCAAAAGCTTCTTTTAAGTTTCTAACTTATTTGTTTATATTTGTGGTTGTTTTAATTATGTTTTATTGGGCAAAGAGTTTTTTCTAATTATTTTCCTTTCCGATACATTGTAAAGAATTTTTTACTTTTTCCTTTATTTTTAAATTCAGAAACAAATCTAACATCTTCAATTGAATAAAACACTTTTGGATTTATTTTACGTATTACCTTGATAACATTTTTTATTTCTTTTCTACTAATTATTGAGAAAATCATTTTGACTTTTCCATCTCTTCCTTCTGCATCTACAAATGTTAAAGAATAGCCTAATTTCTTTAATTCTTCAACTAATTTATCAGAATCTTTTTGAATAATAACTCGAATTATTACATTCCCTACAGATAATTTATCTTCAATATACATACCAATAAAGGTACCGCTAGCAAAACCCAAGGCATAAGCAATATAATATATTGGATTATCCATATTTGACATTATTTGATTAATCACAATAACCCAAATTAAGATCTCAAAAAATCCAATAATTGGAGCAATGCCTTTTAGACCTTTTGAGATAAACACAATTCTTATTGTAGCAAGACTAACATCCATGATTCTTGCAACTACAATTAATAAAGGTATAAGTAGAAGGTGAATGTAATCAAATGCCATGCGAGATATTACAATAGTTCAATATTTAAATCCTATGTTGCTTTTTTTAAGATGCTTCCAGAAAAAATAAAATCAACTTTAAAGAAAATGCATTATGAATTGGTTGGAGAATCCTCTGCTGTTCAAGTGTGTAGATGGACAAAAAAATCTCTAAAAGGAGAAGGCGGATGTTGGAAAGAGAAATTTTATGGTATTGAAAGTCATCGTTGCTGTCAAATGTCTACTAATGTAATGTGGTGTGAAAATTCATGTATTCATTGTTGGAGACCTATTGAATATAATCTCGGTAAGAAAATGAAAAAATCAGATGTTGATGATCCTAAAACAATTTTAGATGAAATAATAAAAGCAAGAAAAAAATTAATGACTGGTCACAAAGGAGATGATAAAGTATCTAAAAAAAGATTCTTAGAAGCAATAAACCCCACATTATTTACATTATCTTTATCAGGAGAACCAACAATTTATCCAAAATTATCAGAGTTAATAAAAGAAATTAGGA
>CAZDPO010000029.1:0-4461 GCA_964507595.1 Candidatus Woesearchaeota archaeon | reverse complement strand
TGGTTAAGTCAAGATAAAAAATGCGAGGGACAGGGTTCGAACCTGCGTAAGCATAAGCTACAGCCTCTTAAGGGCTGCCTGTTTGACCACTCCAGCACCCCCGCATTATTTTTGTTCGTAAGGATGGGAAAACTGTTTGACCCGAGAATATTCGCGAGCTAACCAATCGCCCTTGATTTGAGCGAGTGTTCGAGTTCTTCAGCACCCCACATATTAACGATATTCTCGCTAATAGATTTTCAAATAAGTTTATGCTTAAAAAGTTATCTAATTCCTAGAATTATTCTTTCTTTGTTTGAATTTTAACACCTAATTCTTCAAGCCTTTTTATGTGTGCTTGAACAATTGCCTCAACATTTTGAGCCATCTTTATAAGTTCATTTCTTTCATTTACAAGAGTTGTTATAGCTCCCTGATGAAATCCAATCTCCATTTCTTTAGGCATTTGAGGTGCTTTTGGTTTTTCAGTATTCTGATTAGAACCTGGACCAAGTGCTTTTTCTAAACTGTCTTTATTTGTTTTTATTTCCACCATAATTTAGTCAGAAAAATAGAGCTTATAAAGTTTAGGGTCAGCTCTCAAATTTTAATTCTTTATATGCATTATATGCAGCAACAGAACCTTCAGAGCATGCAGTTATAATTTGCTTTAAAGAATTATTTGTAACATCTCCTGCTGCAAAAATTCCTGCAATATTTGTTTTTTGATTTTCATCTACAATGATTTGATTTTTTTCTAGTGTCAATTTAAGTTTCTCAGCTAATTTAATATTTGGGACACTTCCAACTTCAATAAATAATCCATCAACATTAATTTGAGTTTTCTTATTATTTGAATTCACTTCTATTTTTTTTAATTTATCTTTACCAATTAATTTTATGATTTCTGTATTAAATAAAATCTCAATTTTTTTTTCATTTTTAACTTGACTAACCCAAGCAGGTTCAGCCCTAGTAAATTCTTCTTTTCGATATATAAGATATACTTTTTTAGCAATATTTGCAAGTAATAAAGCAGCAGTCAAGGCAGCATCACTTCCCCCCACAACACTTGCAACTTTATCTCTATAAAATCCAGAATCACAGGTGGCGCAATAACTTATACCTTTTCCAAGAAATTTTAATTCTTCTTTTAAACCTAATTTTTTTCTTTCTGTTCCAGTAGCAATAATTATTTTTTTAGCTTCATATTCTGTTTTATTTGTTTTAATCTTGAATATTTTTCCAGTTTTTATATCTTCAACAGATTCTTGTTTTATTTCAACTTTATTTGATCTTGTTTGTTCAATCATTTTCATCATAAGTTGCATACCATTTATCTCAGAATATGAAGGAAAATTACAAATTTTATGGGCTGTTCCTGCAATTCCTCCTGGGATCTGTCCAATCACAAGTGTTTTTAATTGATATCTTGCAGCATATATGGCTCCTGCTAAACCTGCTGGACCTGCTCCAATTATAATTAAATCATATATTTGATCTTCCATGTTTTGAATAAGAAGTTTGGTTTTTTATATGTTTGTTTATAAATATTTATTTAAAGTTTATTTGCAGTTTAAAATTATGGATTTCTCAGATGAAAATTTAAAAGGTCTTTTAAGGAGAATTCAGAAGGAGGAAGGAGTTAATAGAGAAAGGGCTACAAGTGAATTTTTAAAATTTTATTATCCTATGATGAAAAAATATTTTCATGGCTATTTTGAGATGACAAATAAAGAAGAAGTAAAAGATTTATGTCAGAATATTTTACTCCGTATTATAAAGAATAACATAAACATTAAAGGAAATGTTAGGGGATATTTTTTCATTGTAGCTAAAAATACTTTTCTTAATTATATAAAACCAAAATATAAACTTTTTTGTTTCGAAGAACTTTCAGAAGATTTGCAATCCTCAGATTCAATTTATCATCCAGGGGTTCTTTTAGATTATAAAATAAAAGAAAATTTATTTTATAAACACCATAAGAAAATAAGAGGAGAAAAAGTTCAAGAAAGATTTCAATTTTGGTTAAGTGGAGCAAGTCACGAAGAAATATCTAAAAGAGATAGGATTTGTGTTGGTTCGTCCAAAAGCATATTGTTTCATATAAGGGATGTCGAAGGAGCAATATTTTTTGAAGAGCCAAATAAAGAACCTTATAGAGCTTAGGCAAAACTCTTATTAATACATTTTTCTTAATCTATTTATGAAACAAGAGGTTGTAAAAATTCTTCAAAAAGCTTTGAGAGAATTAAAAATCCAATTAAAACCAGAAGAAATAGAATCTGCTCTAGAAATTCCAAAAAATTATGAAAATGGAGATTTTGCTTTTCCCTGCTTTTTTTTAGCAAGACAATTAAAATCAAATCCACATGATATTGCATTAGATATAAGATCAAAAATAAAAGATTTGCATTCTGGTTTTCAAGAGATTCAAACAGTTGGACCCTATCTTAATTTCTTTATAGATAGAAAAGCATTAGCATTAAATTTAATTCAAGATATCTTAATAAAAAAAGATAATTTTGGTAAAATTGGAAAAAATAATCAAAAGATTATGGTTGAGTTTCCAGGTCCAAATACAAATAAACCATTACATTTAGGGCACTTAAGAAATATGTCCATTGGAGAAAGTGTTTCAAGGATTTTAGAGTTTGCAGGTTTTAAAATAATAAGAGGAAATATTGTAAATGATAGAGGAATACACATTTGCAAATCAATGGCAGCATATAAAAAATATGGGAAAAATAAAACCCCTAAGGATACTGGAAAGAAATCAGATCATTTTGTAGGAGATTATTATGTAATGTTTAATGAGAAAGCAAAAAAAGATAAAAAACTAGAAGTTTTATCCCACCACCTATTACAAAAATATGAAGAAGGAGATAAAGAGACAGTTGAATTATGGGAAAAAATGAATAAATGGGCTTTAGATGGAATGAAAAAAACTTATGAAAAATTTGGAATAAAACATGATTGTGAAGATTATGAAAGCAAGATATATACTAAAGGAAGAGATATTATTTTACAAGGGGTTGAAAAAGGGGTATTTAAGAAAAAGAAAAAAGATGGAGCAATTTATATTAATTTAAAAAATAAAAAATTAGGTGAAAAAGTTCTTTTAAGAGCAGATGGAACTTCACTTTATATGACACAAGATATTTATTTGGCAAAACAAAGATTAGAAAAATATAATTTAAATGAAATTATTTATGTTGTGGGAGATGAACAAATTTATCATTTTAATGTTTTGTTTGAGATTTTGGAGTTGCTAGGAATTGCATCTAAAGAAAGTTTAAATCATCTATCTTATGGTCATGTAGAATTGCCTGAAGGAAAGATGAAATCTCGTGAAGGAACAATTGTAGATGCAGATGATTTAATTGAAAAAATACAAGGTCTTGTGAAAAAACAATTAGAAAAAAGAGAAGAATTATCTAAAAAACAATTAGAAGAAAATAGCTTAAAAATAACATTGGGAGCAATAAAATATTTATTATTAAAGACAGATATTAAGAAGAATATAACATTTAATCCAAAAGAATCAATTAGTTTTGAAGGAAACACAGGACCTTATCTACAATATTCTTATGCAAGAGCATCAAGTATATTAAATAAAGCAGAGATAAAAAAATCAAAAATAAATTCTCTTAAAGAACTTGAACCAAAAGAAACAGAATTAATCAATAAATTATCTTTTTTTGAGAATGTTGTTGTTTCTTCTGCAAATTCTTTAAATCCAACATTAATTGCAAATTATGCTTATGAGTTGGCTCAGATTTTCAATGAATTTTATCATTCTTGTCCTGTAATTGGTTCTAAAGATAAGCAAGCATTTAGATTGAAGCTGGTTGAATCCTTTAGGCAAGTCTTAAAAAATGCCTTACACTTGTTAAGCATAGGTGTTTTGGAGGAAATGTAGAAATGTTAGAACAATATATTGCACATGATTATCTTAGATTTGTCATAGTTTTACTTGGAGGATTTTTAATATTAAGATTATTTATCTTTTTGTTAGAAAAAGTAGTTTTACAATTAACTTTAAAAACAAAAACAAAACTTGATGATATTTTAGTAAAGAAGCTATCTAAACCTTTAACTTTTTTAGTTTTAATGATAGTCTTAAGAGTAGCATTAAATGAATTGATTTTAGGAGAAAAATTAGGAGATGTTTTGAATAAAATAGTTTTTTCATTAATTACATTAGCAATTTTTATAGTGGTTTATGTAGTGTTCTTTTTAATAATGAGTAGGGGGTGGAAGAAATTTAATAAAAACCAAGATAAAGGGAAAAACCAAGGGATGTTTCATTTACTAGAGGGAATTTTAAAAGTTGTTTTTGTTATTTGTATTTTTTTAATTGTACTTAGTCTTTGGGGAGTTGCAATAGGTCCATTTTTAGCAGGAATAGGTATTGGGGGAATTGCAATAGCATTTGCATTACAATCTAGTTTAGCAAATATTTTTGGAGGAGTATCT
>CAZDPO010000028.1:0-4662 GCA_964507595.1 Candidatus Woesearchaeota archaeon | reverse complement strand
TCCCCACCTTTGCAAGCCATAATTTAAAGGGTTCAACTTTCTTCGAAGGAATTGACTGAATTATTCTAAATATTGTTTCTTTGTTTGCACAATCTGTTAAATAATATTTCTTATCAAAAGATTTAAATTTCAGTTGTCCGATTTTTGCGGACAACTCAGAACCTTCTTGCTTAAGTTTAACTTTCAAATCAGACCAATATTTCCTAGGACGAACACTTTCAGTTAAAATCGCAATAATATCCACAATAGAATAAAACCATTCTTTATTATGCCAAATTCTTCTTATCTTCTTATTCTCAAAAACAATTAATTTTTTATCTTTTTCTTCCATAACTAAAAAAACCTCTAATAGTTTAAATAATTTCTCAAAAAAAGAATTATATGTAATTATATATAATTAAATGTGAATCATTCCCCTACATTCCCTCATTTTTAATCATTTCCCTCCCTCCTCCCACTCAACCCCACTCTAAAATCCTTTTATGGTTTTCTTAAATGCTTTTATTTAAACTTTTTAAGTTTAATTTTTTCATTTTCATCTACAATCTTTTGTATGCTCATCTCAGCTTCTTTTAATTCGTTATTGCAAAATTTAAGCAATTCTGTTCCTTCTTTGAAGTTTTCTATACTTTCTTTTAAGGGCAAATTTCCTTCTTCTAGTTTTTCAGTTATCTTCTCTATTTTTTCTAAGGCTTCTTCAAATGATTTCTCTTTCATTTTTGTTTTGTATTTTTGATTTTATTTCTCCATCCTTAACAATTGTAGAAACAACATCACCAAGATTTATATTCTTTATGCTTGAGATAATTTTGTCTTCTTTTAAGGTGAGGGTGTACCCCCGATTTAATACACCATATGGACTCAAAGCATTTAATTTACCTTTAAACCCCTTAAACTCTCTTTTTTGAATCTCAATTTTATTAAATAATATTTGTTTAAGTTGAATCGTCTTTTCATCTAAATTCTGTCTATATTGCTCTATCAAACTAAAAGGTCTTTTAAAAAGAGGTCTATTTTGAATATAAAATATTTGTTTCTTATAAGATTCTACTATATTTATAAGATATTTATATAGTTTATTTCCAAAATTAGCAAGATTATTTGAAATTTCTATCTCATTGGGAACAACTAATTCTGCGGCTGCTGAGGGTGTAGGCGCTCTTTTGTCAGCCACAAAATCTGCAATTGTAAAATCAATTTCATGGCCAATACCTGTAATAATAGGTATTGTTGATTTAAATATTGCTCTTGCAATAATTTCCTCATTAAAAGGCCATAAATCCTCAAAAGAACCTCCTCCTCTTGTAAAAATAATTACATCAACATTAAGTTTATTTAATATTTCTATTCCTTTACTTAAAGTATATTTTGCCTCATTACCCTGAACAAATGAGGGATAAATAAGAATTTTCACATGGGGGTATCTCCTCTTAATAATTTTAATTATATCTCTAATAGCAGCCCCTTCTAAAGAAGTAACAATTCCTATCACTTTAGGAAACTTTGGAATTGGTTTTTTAAATTCTTTCTTAAATAAACCCTCTTTTTCTAACTTTTCTTTTAATTGAAGAAATTTTATATAAAGTTTTCCTTTTCCAGCTAATTGCATTTCTTCAACGATTATCTGATAATTTCCCCTTCTTTTATAAACCTCAACATGCCCCTTAACAATAATTTCCATGCCCTCTTTTGGTTTAAATTCTAAATTCATATTTGATCTATAAAACATTGCACACCTAATAATTGAGTTTTCTTCTTTCAAATCAAAATACATATGTTTTCCACCATAGTGTGTAAAATTTGATATTTCTCCTTTTACCCAAACATCTTGTAGAACTTCATTTCTTTCTATTAAATTTTTTATATATGTTGTTATTTCATCAATAGAATATATTTTAATGTTTGAATTTGGTTTTGTTTCTCTCTTCTTTAAAAATCCCCTCATAAGTTCTATCTCATCGTAAGAAATATCTTCTGGAAGAACGTTTTTTAGATCTCTTAATTTTTTATCTCCAACAGAAGAAATAGCTTTTCTAATTAGCTCTTGGTGAGAAAGCTCAACAAATTTATTAATGTCAAAATCAAATTCTTGCGTTTCAAGAGATTTTGATAAATGTCCAACAATAGTACTTTTCACAAGCTCTCTAATTTTTGCTATTTCGTCTAAAGTTTTTCCTTGTTTAAACAAAAGAAGAGTTTTATCTTCTGTGCTAATTCTTTTTTTAGGCATAAATATAGAAAGAGTAATATTTTTTATAATTATCGTAATTATTTCTCTTCCCCGCTCTTCCTCCTACTCAACCCAACCCTAAAATTTACTTCCTCTCTAGCAAAATTATTTATCATAATTATCATTATCTTCTTTGTGGTCTTTCTTTTTCTGTTTTATGACATGAACATTTGAAAAGTCAATAAAATCTCCAATTTCAATCCCCATTGTCTTACATTCCTCTTTACTAAAAATATTTCCTGCAGAATTACCAATTTGTTTAACAATTTTAATCATTTTCATAGTTAAATAATGTATAATTTCTTTTTAAGTTTATTGTATTCTTTCTAATAAAAAATAACATTTTCACTGTAAATTTCAGAAAAAAATCTTCTTTTATAATTATAACAATTTTTTTATTTCTCGATCAAGTCTTTTTGTTTCTACTTCTTCATTTTTCCACCAATCTCTGCTCCAAACCCTTAAGATATTCCATCCAGCTTCTTCTAATACCCCTTGCCTATACAAATCTCTTTCTTTTGCACTCTTTAAAGAATGATACTTGGCTCCATCACACTCTATTCCCACAATGAATTTTTCTTTTTGTTTTGGGTGAACTACTGCTAAATCAATTTTATATCCCTTACATCCAACCTGAGTTTTAACTTTATAACCCCGCTTAACTAATGCATCTCTCACTTCCCCTTCAAAATCGCTGTCATAGGTTTCAAATTCTTGAGATTCAATTTCTGATTTTGTTTCATTTAATGACTCTAATTTTTCATTGGCTCCAACAAAATCTTTTTCAGAAAAAGATTTACAATAACTTAAATACTCTCTTAGCAATTTTGGACCTTCAAAAGATCCAGCATATTTAAGATCTTTTGGATAAAATGAGTTAAACACTAAAATTTTTTCTTTAGCTCTACTAATTGCAACATTTAATCTATTTGATCCATATGGGCCATTTAACGGTCCAAAGTGATACCGAAATTTATTTAATTTATCATACCCATAACTTACTGAAAAGATAATTATGTCTCTCTCATCTCCTTGAACATTCTCAATATTTTTTACAAATAATCCTATGTATTCATCTTGATTATATCTTTCTCTTTCTTTATCTAGTAAAGTTGCAAAAATTGGATCCTTTGAAGCTTCTTCATCCAATAATTCTTCAATTAAATCTTTTTGTTTAATATTAAAAGTTATAACTCCTAAAGTTTGATTTCCCTTTTCTTTAAGAATTTCTTTTATTTTTTTTACTACTTCTTTGGCTTCTTTGATATTGACTCCAGAATCCCAAGTTCCTTTAACATTATTGAATTCAATTGCGGAATCTTTTTGAATCTTATTTTTTGGAATGACTCTTAGGGATTTGTCATAAAATGCATAATTTGAAAAATTTATTAATTCTTCATGATTTGATCTATAATGATAAATCAACCTTTTTCCAGGTAAAACAGTCTTTGCTCTTTCAAGTAAAGATTCATTTTCTAAAAGTTGTTTTTCATCATAATCTTCTGATTCTTCATCCTCCTCTTCCTCTTGTGTAGACATAAAAAATCTACTGGGAGGTAATTGTTTACTATCTCCTGCAATAATTAATTTTTTCCCACGATTAATAGATGGAATCGCTTTTTCCAATCTTGTTTGAGAAGCTTCATCAAAAATTACAATATCAAAAAGGCCTTTTTTCAAAGGAAATATGGAGGAGACTGTTTCTGGTGAACACATCCAACAGGGAAAAAGATCCAATAACCCTTCCTTATAAAATAAATTAAATAATTCTCTAAAAGTTAATCTTTTTCTTTTTTTATCTAATTCATGGATTAACTTTTTTAGATTGTTATAGTTTTTTCTTCTTCCATCATAATCATAATTTTCCCATTTCAAAGAATTATATTTATTCAAAAAAGATTCATGGATAACTTTTGGGATAATGTCAATTTTATCATCTATTAAAATTTTTAATTTATTTTTTATTTCTTCATATGTTTGATTAGAGAAATTTCTAATTAGTGGTTCCTTAGATTCTATTTCATTAATCCAATGCAAGTAAAAACTATTTTCAATTACTTCTTTCCAAACATTCTTAGAATCTTCCTTTTTATCTAATTTAATCAGTTCTGAACAAGATTTGGCTATTTCAGTCTCTATTTCATTTAATCCTTCAAATTTAGAATCAAAAGTTATTAATTCATCTAATTCAGAGAAGAACTTTTTTATCTCTTTAAAATCAACAGAATTTTTATCAAATTTTAATATTTTTTCCTGTATTTTGTTTTCAAAGTCTTTATTAAAAACTTTTTGAATATATGTGAATGTTTTTTTTAATTCTCCAATTGAATTATCTAATAATTTCCACCTTTCATAAACTTCATCTATCTTGTTTAATTCTCTTAAATTAGAATATTTAGATTTTAAATTCCACCAATTAGAATTAAAAATTC
>CAZDPO010000027.1:0-4953 GCA_964507595.1 Candidatus Woesearchaeota archaeon | reverse complement strand
TATTACAGAAGTTAATGAAACTGAGACAAATGTGACTATTGTAAATGAAACAGAAACAACAACTACAGATGAGACTAGCACAACAGATGATTCTGAAGATGAAACTCTTGATGAAACAGAAAGCACAAATACTACTGAGACAAACACTACTGAAGTTAATGAAACTGAAACAATTATCCTAGAACAAGAAACTCCCATAACAATTGAAACTCCTGTAATTCAAGAACAAGCACCAGAAGGCAGATCAAATAATGTAGATGAATCAATTCAAAAAGAATTTACAAAACAATGTAAAGACACTTGCAAAATTAAAGATTTTACAATAAGTGATGAATATATTTTAGAAATAACAATAGAAAACTCAAGATTAATAATATATGAAATTGAATATGAAATTGCTCCAAGAAAATAAATTAAATCTCCATAACAAATAAATCATCTACTAAAGAAGTTTTCTTAAAAATTTTATGCGCTTCTTTTAAATTTTCTTCAACATTTTTACCTTGTCTTTGACTTATATGTGTTAAAATTAACTCTTTTACGTCTGCATCTTTAGCAATCTCTGCAGCTTGTTTAATTGTTAGATGATATCTATTTTCTGCTAATTCTTCTTTTCCAGCTTCAAAAGTAGCTTCACAAACAAGTGCTTTTGCATCTTTAACAAAAGGAACAATTGATTTATTATTTTTAGTGTCCAATACAAAGCAAATCTTAAAACCTTTTTCTTCAAAAGTAACATCTTTAGAAAATATGTTTTTAGAATTGTATTTAACATCTTCTCCTTTTTTTAATCTCTGCAAAAGAGGTCCACTTGGTAAACCTAATTTCTTTAGTTTTACCTTATCTATTCGTATATCGTCCTTTCTAACAAAACAATATGCATTACAAGGAGCATTATGAACCATTTTTTTAGATTCTAAATAAAATTCATCATTTTCAAAGAATCTCCCATCTTTGTTTAATTCAACTATCTTTAATGGAAACCTATTTACAAATACAAATGTTTTAAAAATATTTTTAAAAAACTTCTTAGTTCCTTTTGGACCATATATTGTTAATTCCTTATTATATTCGCTTAGAGCCAAGGTCTGTAATAATCCAGGCAATCCCAGAACATGGTCCCCATGCCAATGAGTAATTAAGATTTTTGTTATTTTCCCAGGATTTAATTTAGCTTTTCGAAATTGTCTCTGTGTTCCTTCTCCACAATCAACTAAAATATTCTCTCCCTGATAATTTAATAAAATAGCTGTATGATTTCTATCTTCTGTAGGTATTGCCCCTGAAGTTCCTAGAAAAACTAATTTTGCTTTTGAAGCCATAAAAAAATATGGAAAGTCTAGTTTAAATAATTTCTTAAAGCTCTCACTACCTAAAACCTATAAAAATATGCCGTGCGAAAGTTAAGGCAAAAACGCTTATTTCTCTTTTAATGCAGTTGATGCAGGTGAGATATAAATTATGGTATCACCACGAAGAAAAGTCAAACCAAGACTTTTAGTAGCTTCTCCATTCTCCATTTGCTTTACATTATCCAATACTAAATTAATATGGATATCAAATGCAAGCAAAGTTCCAACAAATTGCTTATCGCCTTTCAGGTGCACTAACACTTCTTTATCTTTAGATGTATTTAACAAATCTAAAGGTCTTTCAATTCCGTTCACCATAATTCATTTACAAAGGTTTGGTTTTTAAAGTTTTTTATACTTAAAATTAACCGAATAGTTTATAAAGAAAAAAACAACTTATTTTATAATGGCAACGAAGAAAGGAAGAAAAATATCTGGTGGAAAATATAAAAAACAGAGAAAGAAAAAGAAAGGAGAAATCCAAGGACAAAAAAGAATAGTTAAACTCGGAGATGAAAAAAAGAAAACAACCAGAACAAAAGGTGGAAATAAAAAAACAATTCTATTAAAAGGAAAATTTGTAAATGTAAAAATGAAAGACAAGATAAAAAAACTTGAAATAAAAAATGTTCTTGAAACACCTTCAAATAGATTCTTAGCAAGACAGAATATTTTAACAAAAGGAACAATTATTGAAACAGAAGCAGGTAAAGTTAAAATAACAAATAGACCAACTCAAGAAGCAATTATTAATGGGGTTTTAGTTGAATAAATTTATAAATAAAATTCTACTATTATCTATATGAAAAAAAGGCAAGTTGCTAAGATTCAAATGATCTTAGGAATTCTAATTTTATTGATTAGTATTTTTGGTATACTCGTTGCAAATGACCAAAATATAAAAAAGAATCAAGAAAATGAAAAGATGACACAAGATCTTTACCAAGCTTTTCAAGATATTCAAAACAAATCAAAAGAATTAACTGCCATACAAATCTTAAAATTTACAAATACGATCTAAAATAATATTCGTTATTATAATAATCTGACTATCACATTAGGTTTAACTTCAATAATTATGTTTATTTTATCTTTATTATTCATAATTCAAAGTGCATATAATTTTTGTAAAGAATAAATTCTTACCACTCAAATAAAAAACAGAAACCAAAAGCTTTATAAATGCATTCCCTTTATAAAGTTTACTATAAATCTATACCTTTAAAAATGTCACACGTAAAAAGATGTCCTGAATGCGATAGCATTAATTTAACATTTGATTCTCATTTAGGTGAGGTAATATGTAATGATTGCGGACTTGTTGTCGAGGAGAAAATGGTAGATACTGGAATGGATCTCCAAGGAAAATTCGATAAATCTGAAAAAAAAGGTAGGGGGGGTGCACCAATGTCTATGCAGAAATTTGATAAAGGTTTAACAACAAATGTTGGTGAGATTTCAGATATATATAAATTAGAACCAAAGCAAACAAGAAAATTTTTAAGATTAAAAAAATGGCAAGAAAGAGTATCCACTTCAATTGAAAGAAATTTAAGACTTGCTATGGCAGAATTAAGAGTTATTTCATCTTATCTAAATCTTCCAAATGTTGTTCGAGATGAAGCTTCAAGAATCTATAATTTTGTTTTACAAAGAGGATTAGTAAGAGGAAGATCTATGGAATCTGTAATTGCAGCTTGTTTATATGCCGCATGTAGATCATATAATATTCCAAGAACATTAGATGAAATGGCAACAGCTTCAGATGTTGAAAGAAAAGAAATTGGAAGAACTTATAGATTTATTATAAGAAAATTAGGAATTAAAGTTAAACAATCTTCACCAAAAGACTATATTTCAAGATTCTCATCAGTATTAAAATTATCACCTAGGACACAGAATGATGCTTTAAAAATTTTAGATCAAGCAAGAGATGTGGAATTGACAAGTGGGAGGGGGCCTGCAGGGATTGCTGCAGCAGCACTTTACGTCGCTGCTTTAATAAATGATGAAAAGAAAACTCAAAGAGAAGTTGCAGATATTGCAGGAATAACTGAAGTTACAATAAGAAATAGATACAAAGAATTAATAGATAAATTAAAATTAGAAGATAAAATCAAACAAAAAGAAGCTGAATCTAAAAAAAAGAAAGAACAAAAAGTTTCATTATAAAATTTCTAAATAAAATTAAGATATGCAGAGGCAAGGATTTGAACCTTGGTAAGCATAAGCTACTGGATCCTAAATCCAGCCCGTTTGACCACTCCGGCACCCCTGCATAAAGAAGCAACAAAAAATCAATATAAAAATCTTTATATTTACTATTCTGTTACGCCTCACCAATTACAACATATAGAAAGATTTATAAACTATTATCTCTCTGAAATAATATGAAAAAAACATTACTAACCATTCTTGGAATTGCCACAGCAGGTATTCTTGCTGGGGGATGTGCTAGTAGGAACTTTGTTAAAAACCATGATCCTGTAACAACAAGCGGTTCTTATAATGATAAAAATCAATTTAAAATGAGTTTTTTAAATTATGATGGATTAAGTTATGCTGTTAAGGGGCCAAATACAACTTATATGAATGATTCTACTCTTACAGAAGAAGATTCTTATATTCAAGCTACTCTAAGAGACAATTTAGAGCTTCAAGAAGAAAAAGATAATTCTTTTAATTGGGATCCTGAAAAAACAATAACTTTTAAACCAACAAATGAAAAAGTGTACATTGGAGATGCAGAAATCTCAAGAAAGGTTAGAAAAAATAAAACAAATTTAACAGAGAAAGATTATGACACAGATATTGATGATCTTTTTGAAGAAAAAAATCCAACACAAATTGGAAATAAATTCTATCTCCATAAGAAAATTGGAAATAAATTATATTTATTTGAAGTAATACCAAATAAAGAATACCAAAAATTCAAAAAAAGAACTGAATTAGGATCATTAAAGATTTATCTTCAAGCAAATGAAGGAGAAAACAGTATTTATGTTGCAGATATTTCTAACTTTAGAAATAGAACTAAACCAACTAGAAGCGCTTCTGCATTAGAAAGAGCTACCCAATCTCAACCAAGAGTAAGAGTAATAAACTCTGGAGAAACATTAAGTAAAATTGCTAAAGAATATAATGTTACAGTGGATTATTTAGTAAAACTGAATGGTTTAAAAGACGCAAATAAGATTTCTGTTGGTCAACACATAAGAGTTAAATAATTCTAAGCTATAACAGGTTTCCAAATAACAGTTACAGGACTATTTGTTAAATCATAATTTTCAGCATATACTAAAGGTTTTCCTCCACCAGAACTATGATAAACATTAGCTAAATTTTTATTTTTATTTGCCCAACTATCAAATATAAGATTATGCCCACCTGTTGTAGAAACTGTATTTTGATTATAAATTTGAATTAAATCTCCTTGAATTAAGTCCTTTCTATTTTCCCGCTCACAATCATAACATGCTCCAGATTGAGACATCTTACATCCACAACTAGTGCATTTTGGTTGGGACTTTACAACAGAATATCCCTCTGTATATATGCATTGATAATTTACAGAAGCTTTTAAATAAATTTCTTCTGCAGA
>CAZDPO010000026.1:0-5031 GCA_964507595.1 Candidatus Woesearchaeota archaeon | reverse complement strand
GTTTTTTAAATAATGATAACAATGGCATTTCTTTTTCCGACGAACGCCCCCGCCAGGAATCGAACCTGGAAGCCCAAAGGGCACCGGTCTCAAGCCGGTCGGAGTAACCATTGTCCCACGGAGGCATAGAATTAAAGATATTTTAAGGTTTAAAAAGTTTTATAGTTGTGAATTTAATACTTCTTGTGCTTGCTTTTTATTTAAAAGTAGTTGATATGAAAAATACTTTCCTCTTTGCAAATATTCTTTTATGGGTTTTCTTAAATTAAATAATTCGTAAATTAGATCAGATATATCCTCTAGAAATAATTTACTAGCCATATGGAAAACAATTTGTCCTCCTTTTTTAATAGAACCATCTGTTATTGTTAATCCTTTTAAAAATAATAGCTTTTCTTGCCTATTACTTTTCCAAATAACCTCTGGAACTCTTAACTTAAATTTTTTTAACCCGATTGGAAATCCTAAACTAGATATTTTATCAAAAGCCTCCTTGGAATAACTTCTAAAAGCATATGTTATCTTTTTCTCCTTCCTTGTATCTGGAGAATAATTCCCTTTAACTCCAAAAACCTCTAAAAATAATTTCTTAAAATTCTCCATTAAATCTAAATTTGAATTATAAAAAGCAGTTACATAATTTTTATATCCCCTATAGCTTTTTGTAACTTCTATCAAACAGCCATCCCCCACAGAGCATTCCTAGAAACAAAGCTAATTTTCCCCTATCCATTAATTAAAAAAGCTTAAACAATATAAATAACGTAGTTTACCCTAGAAAATTACAATAATAAAATTAATTAAACCAACTCTTAACCTGTTTCCAAAAAGAAGATTTTAATTTAACAGGATTATTTTCATGATCAAGAAGTTCATAGTTAATGATTGGTTTTTCTTTAAATGCAGGAGCTTTTTCTGCTAAAACTTTATTTGCTTCTGTAAAAGCCTGATCAACTGCTGTTCTAGAATAACCTTGCTTTACTAATGAAAATTTTAAAGAATCAGAGGTATATCCTTTTTGCAAATTCTTTTTAAAATAATCTATAAGTTGTTCTTTGTAATCTAATCTTCTCATTTAATAATAAGATATTTTGTATTTAAAAAATTAGCTATGCTATTGTAAATATGTCTTTTTCTTTATAATACTTCAAAACTTCTTTTAATCTTGAATTTGATTCAGCATATAAGGTAAGCAACCTACTATCTCTTTTTACTTTATTTCCAACATTGTGATGTAGATATATCCCAGAAGATTTATCTATTGGACATCCAGCGAATCTTGCAAGAGAAGCTAATTCTTGATTATTTATTCCAATTATCTTACCTTTTCTTTTAGAATAAATAACTTTTTTATATTTTGCAAGTTCCAAATCTATTACTTTTCCTCCTTGGGCAACAATTATCTCCTTAAATTTCTTAAATGCTTTTCCAGAATCTAAAATCTTTTTTGCATAAAAATATCCTTGCCCTTTTTTTACTTTTTTAGTTAATTCAAATATTTCTCCTGCCAACATTAAAGATTTTTTTTCTAAATCTTTTGGACCTTGTTTATCTGGATCTAAAATATCTAACACATCTATCATTTCTAAAACAGGGCCAATTCCCTTTCCAATAGGCTGATTTCCTTTTGTTAATAAAACTTTTAATTTTAATTTAAAATGTTTTCCTAAATTTTCAAATTTTTCTTTTAATTTAATTGCTTTTTGTTTAGTAACTTTTGCACCTTTTCCATAAGGAACATCTATTAGGATATATTTGCTACCTACTGCTAATTTTTTTGACATTATAGATGCTAACAATAATGCTTCTGAATCTATTTTTAATTCTTTTTCAATTGAAATAATCTTTGAATCTGCTGGAACCATTCCTAAAGATCCTCCCCAAACTAAACAAGCATTTGTTTTAGAGATTATTTTTTTTACTTTCTCAATAGGTAAATCTACTTTAGCCAATGTTTCTATTACATCTGCTGTTCCTGCTGCACTTGTAATTGCTCTTGATGAAGATTTTGGAAAAACCAATCCTGCTGCAGCACAAATTGAAACTACTATTGGCGTGGTCCTATTTCCTGGAATTCCGCCAATAGAATGTTTATCAACCACATATTTACTTTTCAAAGAAAATGTTTTTCCAGAAGATAAAATTGCTTCTATCAAAGAAATTGTTTCTTTAAATTGCATTCCAGTTTTATAAACTGCAGATATAAATAATGCTATTTCAGATTCAAATAAATTATTTTCAACTATGTCTTCTACAATCTTCTTTATTTTGAAATCCGAGAGTATTCCGCCATTTAATTTTTCTTTTATAAATTCTAAACTTTGTGGAGGAGAAGATATCTTTACTTCTAAAAAGTCTCCAGCATCGACCCCTAACTTTTGCTTGGCCTCCAGAGATAATTGTATTTCTCCTTCTCTTATACCAGAATTTACAATATCTAAAATTGTTGAAACCTCTTTAGAGCCTTTAGATGGTTTTGTTAAAGATAATCTCTCTTTAGCATGTGCGCCTATTTTAGCAGCTGTTTGTTTTCTTAACATTGCTACAGGCAAACCTGCAGACCATGTGCTTTTTTTTACTTTTAATCTCATATTCTTAGAAACCTACTTTTTATTTGTTCCCTCATTTATAAAAACTCCTGGCAATCGTTTATCTCTATAGATTTCTAAAACAATCAATAAATATGCTAAAATTAAGGGTCCCAGTATAACCCCTAAGATCCCGAAAACAAATATTCCCCCAACCATTCCGATAAGAATTATTGCAGAATGTAAACTTGTTCTCTTTGAGATGAATATTGGTTTAATAATATTCTCAAGTATTGTAGAGAAGATTCCAAATACCACTATTCCTAATGCTTGAAAGAGTCCATTTGTTACCATCATATATACTGCTACAGGCAACCAGATAATCAAAGTACCAATAATTGGAAATATCCCTGCAAGACAAGCTAGAAGCATGAATAAAAGAGCATTTGGGACTCCAAATATAAAAAACGCTAAACCAACAATCAACCCCTGTAAAATTCCCAAAACAACTTGCCCATATAAAACAGAAAAAGTTATGTCTTTTGAAGATTTGAATAATTTTGCTTCAACTTCTTTTGGAAAAGGCAATAAACTTTGGATATAACTTACAAGTTTATCTCCATCTCTTAAAACAAAAAAGAAAGTAAAAACTAAAACCAAAAAATGTAAGAAGAGGGTTGGAAAATCTAAAATTAAATTTGAAAACATATTCATCATAGAATTTGTTACTTTTGTTATGAACGAATGTATTACCGAAGCTATCTCTGTTGAAAAAGTTTCATATGAAAAAAGTGTAGGAAATGCATTTGATAAAGGCGTTATGAAATCTATTTGTAAAGATCCTCTAAATAGATTAATTGATTGAGTTAAAAGCATTGGTGTTAAAAACCATAATGGAACTATAATTATTGCGGCCAATAGAATACAAATAATTGAAGTAGACAGATTTTTGTATTTTATATATTTTAATAATTTTTTATATGCTGGCGTGAATATAAATGCTAAGAAAATTCCAAAAAGAACAGATAAAATAAATGGTTTTATTACAAAATATGATAAAACTAAAAGCGCCAGTAAGATTACTCCAGTGGTTATCCTTTTTATATAATTTTGATCCATGTGCACCTCATAGAAATTAAACAATTAAAACTTATAAAGTTTTGTGATAGTAAATTTTATAAGCTAAACAAATTAAAGATAAATATGAATTTTTTAAAAAAAGTGGTTGAGAACAAAATTGACGAAAATGTTCACTCCCAATTCATTAGATTTGGAAAAGGCGAGTATAAAGGAAGATTTCCATTAAACCTTATGAAGTCTAAAAGAATTAAAGTAAAAGCCGGATTTGAATTTGCAAATACAATTGTTGCTCTATGTACTGAATTTGGACCTTGCAAAGGTTCTGGGATTGTATTAAGTAAAAAAGACATATCTAAGATAATGTCTGAAAAAAACATAAAAGGCAATTCTGAAACAAAAAAAGGAGGACTATATTATCAAAACAATATAGAAACTCAAGAATTTACAAAAGAACAATTACAAGAACTTGAAAAAGAATCTTATTTAACATTATTAGATCTTGAGGGAAATGAATTTAAGCTGAAAATTAAAAAGAAACTTCCAAAGCCTGGAAAAGATGAAGCTAAAATAGATGATAAATTCTGTCAATTGGAAGTAGATGCAAAATACTATTCTAAGATAAAAGAAGATCTTTTTTGGGATGTTCCTGAAGCTAAAAAGATTCAAATAAGGCATTCTATAATGATAGATTCAATTATTATGCCTGAAGGTGAGAAAGATTTTGCAAAAATTAGAGAACTATCTAAAAGAAAAGGTAAAATTTTTAGGAATATGCATGTAGATGGTAAAGAAATTGTTAAAGAATATAATCTTGAAGCTTGATCAAATACTTTATTAAGCTGCTTCTAAATCTGAAATAGATTCTGCTGTTGAAATAATTGGACTAATATCTAATTTTTCTGGTGCAGGATATTTTTCTCTCATTATTTCTAGGGGATATCTTGTATCTTCACTCTCTTCGCACATGATTTTATCCAATTCGCATAAATGGTCTATCCAAGGTCCTTTTTTAAAAGAAAAGATACGATATTTAAATATTTCCTCTTCAACCTCTTCTTCTAAAATATTTTTTCCTTTTAGACTTTCATCACTCAAAACCAAGCTCGCTTTAAAAACTTCTTCTTCATTGCATCTTATTACATAATGTGTCTTACTATTATCTAAACTACAAGAATATGCAAACACTTTGTTATCTGCATAAAATTCATAACTAAGAACTCCCAAGAAGGTATTATCTTTGGTTACTGTTACAATATCCCTATTTGGATAGTCTATTACTCTTATTAAAGCTCCAATAACATCTTTTTCTTTTATTAAACTCAAATCTTCTAACAAAATCATATTAAAACACTAAAAAGATTATTTATAAAAATTATTGTCCAAAAAAATAGATAATAATCTGGATTTAAAATGCTCCTTTTCC
>CAZDPO010000025.1:1337-5275 GCA_964507595.1 Candidatus Woesearchaeota archaeon | reverse complement strand
TTGGCAAGTTGCATCCTTATATGCTTCTGCATTTCTTGCTACACTCAATAAAACATCATTCAATACAAATGAAGGGGAACCTGTAACACCCATTGCTTTTGCTCTTGAAGAAGCAGCAGCAATCAATCCTGTTCCTTCATTATCTACACATGTTAAGATTGCATCTGAATCAATACCTAATGTTTTCATTAAATCAGTAGACATATCTAAATCACATGCAACTTCTCTTGATGCTCCACACACTGGATAAATAGTTTCTGAAAATTGAATCGCATAATCCCAATAATTTGCTTTATCATATTTTTGAATACATTCTTGAATCTTATTCTGTTGAGTCTCAAATGCACCATGTCCATCATAATATAATACTGTTGTAAAATCAACTTTATCTCCAAATAATTTAGCAACTTCAGCAAAAGGAGCTAATGCAGTAACACCATATGGACAATATGCCCAAATAAATAACTCTGCCTTTGGAATATCAGATTTAGGAGCTTCAGAAGCAGGTTGTTCAGTTGTTTGAGTATCTTCTAATTCTAAACTACCTAAAGGTTGAATTCTAAATAAACCATCTTTGGTTAAATAAATAGGACCGCTACTATCTCCCACAGATATAATAACTTCATAAAAACTTCCAACATCAGAGATACTATCTACTGTTGCATCTATTCCTAGAGAATCAAGATAATCTGAAACATATTCACCAACAGATTGTTCTGAAATAACATTTGCAGAACAGCCTATAGAACCTTTAAAAGTAAATACTATAAAAACAATTGCAAGAATTCCAAAAATCAATGTAGATAATATCCAAGGATTTTTCATTATATTTTTTCCAAGATGAGCTTTCTTAGATTTTTTTCCATCAACCATTATTTCCTAAATAAAAATTTATTTATAAACATTTCTATTAAATCAAATTAAAAAGATATTTCTCAAAAACTCCAAACACAAAACTATTAAAATTAATAAATCATCTTAATACTAAATATAATGGCTTACAATATTATAATTGGAAGAAATGAAGACGATAAAAAAAAGTTAGGTGATAATGGTCTAATTTATATTGGAAAAGGCTATGTTAAAATGGGGCAATATACTTCTTTATCAAATAAAATTTTTATGGATGTAGCTAGAAGCCATGTGGTTTTAGTGGCGGGGAAGAGGGGATGTCTAACATCAGATACAATGATATTCACAGATAAAGGATATAAACCAATTTCAGAATTTCAAGAAAAGAATGACAAAGTTCTTTCATTTAATAAAGAGAAGGAAATTTTCGAATGGGAAAATGCAGAACTATTAAAATACCCTATAAAAAATGAAATGCTTCTAGAAATCACATTAAAAGATGGTAGAAAGATAAAATTAACTAATGAACACCCACTATTATCTTCCTATGGAAAATACATTTATTATCGAAGAGCTTGTGATTTAAAGATTACAGATAAAATAATGTTATCTTTATCTATTCCTGAAATAAAAAAAGACAAAGAAAGTTTAAGAATAGCCAGACTATTGGGATATATTTTAGCAGATGGAAATATCTTTATTCAAAAAGGAAAATTCAAAGATGGAAGAGGAAAATGGTATAGTGGAACAAAAGCAAGAATAAGAATACATAATGCTTGTGAAGAAATCCTAATTCAAGCAAAAAAAGATATTGAAGAAGAATTTAAAGTAATTGCAAAAAGAACTAAAAGAAATGATTGTAATTGTGAGATAGTTGAAACAAAACATCAAAAAATAGTAAATAAATTTATAGAATTGGGAGTTCCTGCAGGAAATAAATCTGCAATTATAAAAATCCCAAAAATAGTTTTTGAAAGTTCAAACAAATTTAAATCCGAATTTATATCTGCAATATTTGATTGCGATGGATATATTGATAAAAAAGCAAAAACAATAGATTATTCTTCTAAATCAAGAAAATTCTTAGAAGGCCTGCAAATACTTTTAACACATTTCGGCATAGAATCTGTGATAAGAATTAAAAATGCAAAATTAAATGGAAAAATATTCAAAAATTTCAGATTATTTATAACAGATAATCAATCTATTGAAAATTTCAATAAAATAGGGTTTAAAAATCCATTCAAACAAAAAAGATTAAAAGAACATTCAGCAAAAGGAACAAGAAAAAGGAAAACATATTATAGATCAGAAAAATTAGTTTCAAATAAAATAGAAAAAATAGAAAAAATAAAAGGAATAACAGAAGTTTATGACTTATCTGTAAACAAAAATCATTCTTTTATTGCTAATGGAATAATAAGCCATAATTCAGGTAAATCCTACACTCTAGGTGTTTTAACAGAAGAAATAGCAAATCTTCCAAAAGAAGTAAGTCAAAATATTGCTTCTATTATTTTTGACACAATGGGAATATATTGGACAATGAAATATAGAAATGAAAAAGATAAAGACCTATTAAAAGAATGGGATTTAAAACCAAAACAATCTCCAGTAAAAATATTTGTTCCTTTTGGACATTATAATACATATATGGAAAAAGGAATACCTGTAGATGAAAAATTTGCATTAGATGTTACAGAATTAAATTCAGAAGATTGGATTTTAACATTTGGATTAGATATTATTCATCCTGTTGCAGTATTAATTGAAAGAACTTTAATAAAATTAAAAAAAACAAAAAAAGCATTTTCAATTGAAGACATAATTAATGAAATTAAAAAAGAATCTACAAGTGAAAAACAAACAATAAATGCAGCAATGGGTTTATTTGAAGCAGCAGATACATGGGGAATATTTGCAAGAAAATCAGAAAAACCAACTTCTGTAAAAGATATTATAAATGCTGGAAAAACTTCAATTTTAGATTTAAGTGTTTATAATTCTGTTGGAGCTTTTAATGTAAGAGCTCTTGTAATTAGTTTATTATCTAGAAAAATATTCAATGAAAGAATGTTTGCAAGAAAAACAGAAGAAATAAAAGCTGTTTCAAAAGGTTTAGATTATTCTTTTTCAACAGAAAAAAAAGAAACACCTTTAGTTTGGATATTTATTGATGAAGCACACGAGTTTCTCCCTTTAAATGGAAAAACAATTGCAACAGATGCTTTAGTTCAAATTTTAAGGGAAGGGAGACAGCCTGGACTTTCATTAGTTCTTGCAACCCAACAACCAGGACAAATACATAGGGACGTTATGACCCAATCAGATATCATTATATCTCACAGAGTTACTTCAAAACCAGATGTAGAAGCATTAAACCACATCATGCAAACATATTTGGCAAGTAGTATTCAAAAATATATGAATGAATTACCAAGTCAAAAAGGTTCTGCCATAATCTTAGACGATAATTCAGAGAGAATTTATCCTATTAGAATAAGACCAAGATTCACATGGCACGGAGGACAAGCTCCAACAGCAATAAGTGAGAAAAAAGAACTATAATCCAACAACATAAATACTTTTAAATGATAAAAAAGATGAAAAAATATGATGAATCAAATAAAATACTTAATTAGAGAATGTGAAATGTATGGGAAAAAAGGTGTTGGACATACAGAAAGTGTTGGTAGTTTAGGTTTGGACTTTCCATTTATCTGTGACTTAAATGAACCCTGTAAATATGGAAATAGAAATGAAACAACAAAAATTTGTAAAACTCAAGGAAAGATTAAAGAAGAGTGTTTAGAAACAAAAACTAAGGATGTTGCTTAAACAACCTTAAAATCAACCCTACATCTAATCTTATAAGGCGCTATCTCACCTGCATTTTTTGATTTTAAAATCTTAATCTTTTTCTTAGCTTTTTTAGCTTCATCTTTAATTTTATCAATAATTAAATTAATTTCATCTTGTTTACAAAAATCATAATAATAAACAACAGTTCCTTTTTTGCTTAACATAAATGCTTCTTGCAAAAAACTATCTTTTAATTGAGGTCTTGGCATTGCAATAACATCGAA
>CAZDPO010000025.1:0-1237 GCA_964507595.1 Candidatus Woesearchaeota archaeon | reverse complement strand
AATTTCTTTTGCAAATTCTTTTTTATCTTTTAATTTTGTTTTAAAATTAAAATTAACAACAGCTAAATTTCCTAAAACATTAAAAGACCTATGAATTACCATAGTTAATATTTAAATCTCCTTTCATAATTTTTATGATCAAACCATTCCATTATAACAGCAAGTATTTCTATTTTATTTGGAGTAACAATTGAATAAATTAATCTCCATCCATCAGGAAGATCATATTTCCAAAGATTATTAATTTTATACTCTTGAACATATTTCTTTGGAATTAATTTTTTTGGTATTCTTACCCCACAAAAAGCATTCTTTTGAATATCTCTAATAGCTCTTTTAAGAAATTTCTTTAAATCTTCCCCATCATCTAACCTATTAAATTCTTTTTCAAGGATGTCATTTGCAAAAACAACTTCAGATGGTTTAATCATAATTTCACCCTCTTTCTCTTTTCAAATTTCTTAGCTGCCTCTGGGCTCCAAATATAAATAACATTACCTTCATTGTCCATAGCAATTTTATTATTTGTCCAAAGATATTCTAAGATAACATTAAAAGTCCCCCACATAATCTTTTTAGGAAGATGATTAAATAAAAAGGTTTTTTTATATTCCCCACTATATTTCTCAATAAATCTTTCCACCATAAGAATGGTATCTAATCTAGGACTTCGAGTTAAAATATTCTCAACATTAAATTTCATTTCTTTTTGTGTCATTTTAAGGTTATATCAATTGATAATATAACATTTTGATACTATTTAAATCTTTTTAAAAAAACAATAATTTAAACCTTATCATAGAATTTATAAAAACAAAAATCTAATATATTCTATGGTGAATCTTGGTTTCTTTGGAGGTGTGATATCTGGGATAGATGCAACTTTCATATTTTGGGTAATTGCTTTTTTAGTTTGCTTAGGAATTACAAATTATATATTCACTAGATTCTTCAAAAATCAAAAGATGGTTGGAACATCTATTGCTGTTTTAACTTCTGTTGCAATAGTGTATTTTACATCTAGAAAATATCCTAATTTTCTAAATGATATTTTCTATAGCTTTGGTATGGATCCAGACACAATTCTCCAAATACTTCCTTGGGTAGGATTGGTTGTAGCAATTGTTATTGTTCTTGTTTGGGGATTTGCAATGTTATTTATGGTTAGTGGAGCAATGTTAATTATATCTGGAGCAACAGGATTAACTTATAATCAAACAGCAGCAATAATAATTGG
>CAZDPO010000024.1:0-5550 GCA_964507595.1 Candidatus Woesearchaeota archaeon | reverse complement strand
GTTGATTAGGTCGTGGGTTTTCTCAGATAAGATTTTTAGTTGTTAAAACAAATCCTTCAACACCTGTAATGAATACTGAAGATATAGAGGTTGTATTAAATCCAAAAGCAGTTGAGATTTCTGAAGATAGAATACCAGATATTACATATGAAGATATTGGAGGATTAAAAGAAGAAATTAAGAAAATTAGAGAGATGGTTGAGATTCCAATGAAACATCCAGAAATATTTCAGAAATTAGGAATTACTCCTCCTAAAGGTGTTTTATTACATGGTCCTCCTGGAACAGGTAAAACATTATTAGCAAAAGCTGTTGCAAATGAATCTGATGCTCATTTTATTTTATTAAATGGCCCTGAGATTATGTGTGTTGCAGGAGATACGCCAATTTTAACTAATCCTGGGGGATATATTAAAGCTGAACAAATTTATAAACAAAAAGGAGTTGGCGAAAAATTTAGAAACTATATGTTAAAAAAATTAGATAATCCAATTTCTACATTTTCTTTTAAAGATGGGAAAATTCAGAAAGCCAAAATAACTCATGTTACTAAATTAAAAGCAGAGTCTTATGAATTAAATTTAAGTGATGGTAATGATTTAGTTGTTTCGGAAAATCAACCTTTTTTAGTTTATAGAAATGGAGAATTAGTTTGGGAGCCCACAAAGAATATTAAGGAAGGAGATTTTGTTGCAAGATTAAATAAAATAAATTTCCCAGAGAAAAGTTATAATATTAATGTTAAAAAGTTTAAAGAGAAATTTGATATTGTTGAAGAAAATGGAAAATACACTCTAAAAAGTAAAAATTTATCCCGAAGTAATTTTATTAAACTTCCTAATAAAACATCCCCAGAATTACTTGAGTTTCTTGGATTAATAGTGTCTGATGGCAATATTGGAGGAAAAGGAGATTCAATAGGATTTTATAATAATGATGCTGATTTAATTAAGCATTTTAAATATCTAGTTAAAAAAGTTTTTAATATAGGTGAATTTAAAGAAAAAAATCAAGGGAAAAACTTAGGTGTTATTGTTTATTCTAAACTTTTAGTGGAATATTTAAAATTTCTTGAATTTGAAAATAAAGATAAAGAGAAAATTCCAGCTTATTTTTATGACTTGCCTAAATTAGAAATTCAAGCTTTTGTTAGAGGGTATTTTGATGGGGATGGAACAGTGTCAAAATTAAAAATAAAAAATATGGTTTACCCCACACCCATTCTTTACGCAGTTAATAAGGATTTTTTAAAACAATTACAAGCTCTTTTGTTATTAAAATTAGGAATACAAGGTAAATTGAAAAAACATAATACTTCTAAAGGATTGATGTATAAGCTTGTTATTAGGGGCAATGAAGGAAGAATTAGGTTTTTAGAAATAGGTGCTATAAGTAAACATAAGAATGAAAGATTACAAGAGATTAAAAAAGTTATTAAAGCAAAAGAACATGAAAATATCCCCCATCCTAATATCTTAATAAAAGAGATTAAAGATAAATTAAATTATGAAAAATATAGAAATAAAGATTATTATGTTTATAAAACTGGAAATGCTACAAAGCATTCTTTGAAAGTTTTGTATGATTTAGCATCTAAAAATAATATCTTGAACTTAAATTTGGAAAAAGAATTTAGTTTATTAATGAGAGAGGATGTTGGGTGGGAGAAAGTTCAGAGTATAAAAGAAATTGGGAAGAGAGAACTTTATGATTTTACTGTTGATAAGGATAGTTTTGTTGGAGGGCCTTATTTTTTAATGCACAATTCTAAGTTTTATGGTGAATCTGAGAAAAAAATTAGAGATATATTTGAAGAAGCTGAAAAAAATGCACCTTCAATTATATTTATAGATGAAATGGATGCAATTGCACCAAAGAGAGAAGATTCACATGGTGAAGTTGAAAGAAGAGTTGTTTCTCAATTATTAACAATGATGGATGGTTTAAATTCTAGAGGAAAAGTTATTGTTGTTGGAGCTACAAATAGAATTAATGCTATTGATCCTGCATTAAGAAGACCTGGAAGATTTGATAGGGAATTAGAGATTAATGTTCCAGATAAAGAAGGAAGATTATCTATTTTAAAAATACATTCAAGAGGAATGCCTTTGAAAAATGTTAAATTAGATGTTTTAGCAGGTTTAACACATGGTTTTGTTGGAGCAGATTTAGAAGCTTTAACAAAAGAAGCTGCAATGAGTGTTTTAAGAAAAAATTTACATAAAATTAAATTAGATGAAGAAGAAATTCCCCAAGAAGTTTTAGAAAAATTAATTGTTACACATGAAGATTTTGAAGATGCTTTGAGAGTTGTTCGTCCTAGTGCAATGAGAGAAGTTTTAGTTGAAACTCCAAATGTTGGATGGGAAGATGTTGGTGGTTTAGACGATGTTAAAAGAGAATTAAAAGAAGCTGTTGAATGGCCTTTAAAATATCCTGAAAGTTTTATTAGAATGGGAATTCGACCTTCAAGAGGTATTTTATTATATGGTCCTCCTGGAACAGGTAAAACCCTTTTAGCAAAAGCTGTTGCAAAAGAATCTGAAGCTAATTTTATTCAAGTTAAAGGTCCAAGTTTATTATCAATGTGGGTCGGAAAATCTCTTCCTTATGATGAAGAGATTCTTGTTAGAAATGGAGAAGAAATAAAAAGAATGAAAATAGGAGATGTTGTAGAAAATAAATTAGATGTGGAAGTTTTATCTTTTGATAAAAATAAAAAAGCTAGATTTAGTAAAATTGATGATTATATTAAACATGAATTAAATGAAAAACTTTTAGAGATAACAACAAGAACTGGTAGAAAGATAAAAGTAACAAATAGTCATTCTTTGTTTTCCTTTGTTAATGGGAAACTGGGGGATATTCCTGCTAGTCATCTTATTCCTGGAGAAAGTTCTATTGCTATTCCAAAGAATTTAAATCTTCCAGAAAAGAGAATAAACGAAATAAATCTTTATGAACACTTTAAAGAAGATTCTGATATTTTTATTTGTAATGTTAAAGATTATCTTGTTAAGGCTAAAAAAATTCTTGGTCTTTCTAAAGTTACAGGATTATTAAATATCTCTAAAAAGTATCTTACAGATATAATTAGAAAAGATCTCCCAATTTCTATTATATCTTTTGACAAAATTATAACTTTGGCTGGATTGTCAATTGATTTTAAAAATTTAAATATTAAATTAAAAAAAAGCATCCATCATTATCCTATTTTATTTAAATTAGATAAAGACTTGTGGAGATTGATGGGAATATGGGTGGCTGAAGGAGATTTTAATGGATATGGCGTGCGAATCCATAATCAAAATCTTGAAATCAGAAAAGATATATCAAGAATTTGTAAGAAATATGATTTTAAATTTACAGATACTTCTACTTGCATTATAATTAATTCTTTGTTTTTGCAAAAAGTTTTTAAAAATGTTTTTAAATTAAATAAAGGTTCTTTTAATAAAAATCTTCCTTCATTATCTTTTGTTTTAGATAAAGAATCTAAAGCAAACCTTTTGAAAGGATATTTTAGTGGAGATGGTTCAATTTATTTGAATGAAAGAGGGAAATATAATATAGAAGTTTCAACAATTAGTAAAAATCTTGCAAATGATTTAATGTATTTGCTTTTGGATTTTGGCATTGTTTCTACTTGTTATGAGAAAAAATTACCTAATCATGTTGCTTATAGAATTTCTATACTTGGTGTTAAAAATTTTGAAAATTTTGAAGAAATTGGTTTTATTGATTCAGCTAGAAATGAGAATATTAGAAAATATATAAATTCTAGAAAGTGGAATAGATCTGATTTAATACCTTTATCTGGAGAATTATATGCTTTAGCATCTACTCAGCAAGGAGTTTATAAAGACAATTTTTCTATAGGGAAGCAAAAATTAAAAGAAATGTTACTTTGTGTAGATAGGGAAAAAATAAAGTATAAAGATTATTGGGATTTAGTTGAAGGAGATATTTATTTTGATTTAGTTAAAGATATTAAGATAGTTGATTCTTGTAAATATGTTTATGATGTTTCAGTTCCAGGAATGCAGAATTTTGTTGGAGGTTTTGGAGGGATTTTTGCCCACAATAGTGAAGAAGGTGTTCGTAAGATATTTGAGAGAGCAAGACAAGTTGCACCATGTATTGTGTTTTTTGATGAAATAGATTCTTTAGCAGGTAAAAGAGGAATGGATGCAGGTGCAAAAGTTACTGAAAGAGTTTTAAATCAATTACTTGCTGAGATGGATGGTTTAGAAGCTTTAAATGATGTTTTGGTTGTTGCTGCTACAAATAGGCCAGATATGCTCGACCCTGCTATTTTAAGACCTGGAAGATTTGATAAAATTTTATTAGTTGGGGCTCCAAATGAAAAAGGTAGAGAAGGAATTTTGAAAATTCATACTAAGAAAATGCCTTTAAGTATTAGTAAAGAAGAGGTTGAAAAATTAAATGAACAATTTAAAAATGATAAATTAGAAAGTGCTAAAGTGATTTCAAAAATGGCAACAGATAAACCAGTACAACAATCTGAATTAAATAAATTAAAAAATAGAAAAATTAATTTCAAGGATCTTTCTGATAGAGATAAATTAATACATTATATTGCAAAACAAACAGATGGATATTCTGGAGCAGATATTGAATCTATTGCTCGTGAAGCTGCTTTGCTTGCTTTAAGAGAAGATATTAAATCAAAGATTGTTACAAAAGCACATTTTGATAAAGCATTAGATAAAACAAAACCAAGTGTTACAAAGTCAAGTTTAGAAACTTACAAAAAAATTGAAGAAGGTTTTTTAAAATCTGCTAGATCTGCTTTATCTAATCAAGGTTATTTGGGTTAGTTTTTAAATTGTAATTAAATTTAAAAAGTTGGTTTTTATATTATATATAATATGGGTAAGAATAAAGACTTATCCAAAATTAATGAATTAATAGATTCTATTAAATCTAGAGGAAAAACAGTTTATCCTCTTATGGGGAGATTAGGTTACAAAGAAGGTCCAGGCAAATATCATTTTTTAGGTAAACCTTATATTAAGTTAATGAGACGCAAAATATATGAAACAAAAGATTTAGATAATTATGGAAGAGGTCAAGTTTTGAGATTGGCCACAGATCTTATGGCTGAAGGATGCAAAGATGGAAATATTAACATAGCTATTTTGGGTTTTAGATTATATGATTCTTTAGGATTAGCTAATAGAACTAGTGTTAAAAATAGGCTTGTAAAAGCTATGGAGAAAGCTAAAAATCCTTCTGTGGAGGAGATTGATGAAGCAAAAACTCTTTTAGATTTTTCAGAACACATGAAAAAAGAAAAAAATAGTATTGAAAATAAAGTTTTAACCTCCATTTTCGGCATTGCAACTGCAATTGGAATTTTATTTGGAATTAATAGTTTAACAGGTGCTGCAATTGGATTTAGTAATGCTCCGTCTGGATTTTTAGGTGCTGTGTTATTTATAGGTGGAATTGTAGGTTTGTATTTTTCTTTAAAATAATTTCCAATCACAAAGCTTTTAAATGAAGTTCTTTAAGTATCTAAACAAT
>CAZDPO010000023.1:0-7133 GCA_964507595.1 Candidatus Woesearchaeota archaeon | reverse complement strand
AATTAAAAAACTATTGGCTCCGCCATAGTTTTTTATAAGTATCGGAGATACTTAAACCATAAACACACTTAAAAATAATAAAACTCCAATTCCACCCATACCAAATATCAAATCTCTTTTATCCACCATCTTTTCTTAAAAAAATATAGAAACACACATATATAAATGTTTTTTTTTTCAAAATCACGAATAACTTTTTAAACTAATATTAATTTTAACTAAAATGCAAAGAACATTAGTATTAATTAAACCTGATGCAATGATTAAAAAATTAGCAGGAAATATAATCTCTGAATTATACAATCTCAACCTTAAAATGATTGGATTAAAATTAGTAAATGTAAAAAGAGAACTTGCAGAACAACACTATGCAGAACATAAAGGAAAGCATTTTTATGAAGGGTTAATAAATTACATAACTGGGAAATTACATAATAATGAAAATGTAATTGCAATTGTTTATGAAGGTGAAAATGCAATTAAAAAAGTTCGTGATGCAATTGGAAAAACAAATCCAGATGAATGTGAACCACACCATATTAGAGGAAAATATGGAAAAATAAACACTTCTAAAGATAATTGGCATGAAACAGTTCTCCATGCATCAGATTCAGAAGAATCAGCAAAACGTGAAATTGAATTGTGGTTTAATAAAAAAGAATTAATTGATTAATCTTCAATAACTTCTTTTTCTAAACTTTTATTCTCTTCAACTCCAAAAATATGTATGTAATTTAAACACTCTGTATATCTTTCAGAACAAAGACTTCTAAAACATTCTTTACTTATTTCTCCAAAATTATATAAGGGACATTCTGTATTCCAATTTTCTTTTTGTGACATTTTATTTATTAAAAATGTTTAAACTTTCAAATATTATTTTCTATGTCTTATTTTTGTTTAAAGGGATGGAACCTTCCATTATATTCTTTTTCAAATTTTTTCATCTGAGTTCTTTTGATAATAGCCTGACATCTAGGATTAACAGATTTATCTTTCACTAAAGGGGATTCAGATACAAAAAGTCCCTCTAAAGAACCTATTGTTCTTGGGACCTCAGAAGGGTCACAATAAACAACAACATCACATTTTCCAATCTCAGAAGGAAAAAGTTCTTTCCCTGAATCGTAAAAAGTTCCATAAACATAGAAATTTTTATTCATATTTATTTTCATTTTAAGCTTTATCCACAATTCCAGCAGTTGTTACAAAATAAACACATTCATCATCTGGAAGATTAGGACTATCAATTAATTTTGCAACTCGACTTCCTTGTTTTCCTCTTCGAAGATACATTCTATATGTACTTGCATGACCCACAATATTTCCACCAATAGCTGTTGTTGGATCTCCAAATAATTGAGCAGGATTTGCCATAACTTGGTTTGTTACATAAACAGCAATATTATGTGTTTCTGCTAATTTCATTAAATCATGCATATATCTATTTAATTTCTGTTGCCTGTCTGCTAATTGCCCTCTTCCAGCATATTCTGCTCTAAAATGTGCTGTTAAAGAATCTATAATCATTAATTTAATTGGTTCCCCTGCTTTTACCATTTCTCCAACTTTTTCTAATAAAAGCATTTGATGATCTGAATTAAAAGCTCTAGCAACTAAAATATTTTTCAAAACCTTTTCTGGGTTTGCTCCAATTCCTTCTGCCATTTGCCTAATTCTAACAGGTCTAAATGTTCCTTCTGTATCAATAAAAACACATTTTCCACCTGCTCCACCTTTTTCTACAGGCAATTGAACATTTACAGCTAACATTAACCCCAATTGAGTCTTACCTGAACCATATGCTCCAAAAGCTTCTGTAATAGATTTAGATTCAATCCCCTTTCCACCCAAAAGATTATTTAAATTCTCGCTTCCAGTTGTAATATAATGAACATCTTCTCTTCTTTTTGAAAATTCAACACCATCTGTAAATCCTAATTGAAGCATATCTCTTGCTGCAATTATTGCTTTTCTTGCAACAGCAGGACTAACACCTGCAGCATCCGATATTGTAGCAGGACTTGCAACAGCTAAAGACATTAAATCAAGAATTCCAGCTCCTTCAAGCTTAGCTGCAACAGCAGGCCCAATTCCAGGCAAATCCATTAATTCAGGTTCTTTTTCTTTAGGCATTTTTCAAAATTTTTTCTACTCCTATTCCAAGAGCTTTTTTAATTTTAATTAAGTTTAATGGATCTTCTCCAAAAATATTTACTTCTAATTCTCCAAATCTTTTTCCTTTTACCTTGCACATTAAAACCTCTGCATATTCTTCTCGATTAAAAATAGTGCCAAATAAAGCAGGTGTAACTTCATGAACGTCAGGGTCATAAAAAGATTTAACCCCATAAAGACCACTTTCTCTAACAACCAAACAATTTCGATTAGTCATGCTTCTTGAAACTACTCTATAAGCAGAAATACAAATATCTATTTTAATAGGAAAATTCTCACGAACATATTTAATTGTTTCTGCCATAAAATCTCAAAATCTCCTCCATTTATAAGCTTTATAATACTCAAGAATATATGTTAAAAATAATCCTCAAAAACATATATTCTTAAAAACTTCTTTGAATAGAATGGTGTATGAATGATTTTAAAAAAATAAAAAGAATCATAAAGATAAAAGAATTAAATAAAGGAAATTGTGAAGAAAGATTTACAGCATATTTTCTTTATTTTTGTGGGAATTTAAAAGTAAAAGTAGATAATATTTTTATTGGAAAAGGTGAATATTCATTAGAAGGAAAATTCTATGAGGAGTTGCCTCCTTTAAATTTAGAGGAACATCAGGCATTTGCAAGGGGAATAACTACTGCTGATCCCACAATGACTATAAGCATGAGTAATCTTGAATTCACCCACTATTTTCTAATAAAAGAAAATAAAAAATGGAAGCTAGATCCTAACAAACAAATAGAAAGATATGCTATGGATATAGATCTAAAATCTTCTATTGAAAAGATAGAACAAACAGTTCCAAATCCAAGAAACCTTGCTGCTAAAATAAATCATAACCCTAAAACAGGTAAAAAAATAAAATGGTAATTAATTTTCTAATTCAATTATCAACTTATCTAAATTTGGTTCTTCAATATCATCTATAATTACCTCAGAATTATTAAAATAGCTATTTCTCCGAACATTCCCAACAAAAAACAATTCTTTCCCAAGAACATTTTCTCTCTGTTGATTTAATAAAGCCAAATCTTCAATACTATTAACTCCTAATTTATTTAAAACCTCACTAAATAAAACAGCACGAATAGTCTCAAAACCATCATCAAGAACAATTGTCATTAACATTCTTTTTTCTGGAATAATTCCTGCAGCTCTTTCTTCATCTGTAATTTTTCTTCTAGTTTCTTTATTAACTTCAAAAAACTTAGGTTCAAATGCCTGAACAATAAATGCTCTTGTTTTAATATAATCTCCCAATGCAAAATCACAAATTTCTTTTTCTTTAATTTGTTTTTCTGTTTTAACATCCAATAAAACTTCTTTACTTGGTTTAAATTCAGAAAAACTTCCCAAATGAATCTCACTTTCCCTCATACTTCCTCCAACAATCTCAACAACACCATCTTGAGCAATAGATCCATTTTCAATTAATTCAATATGTTTTGTATCCCATAAAACAACTTTGATATTAGAGGTTTCATCTGCAACAATCATATTTGCAACCTTTCCTTGATCCCCATTTTTATTTGTAAATGTTCTCACAGGATATAATGTTATTACTTTTGCAATAACCTTTACTTTTCTCATACCCGGAAGAAGCTCATTTATCTTCAATTGCTCATCTTCAAAAGATATTCCCAATTCAGCTGCAATAACTTGCAAAGCTCCTTCTTTACTAATTAATCCAGATAGCTTAGTCCGTTTATTCTCTACTTTTTCTCCAAGTTCTTCTTTACTTAATCCAGAAGCTTTAGATATTCTCTCTAATATCTTAATATAATTTTCCTCCATAGATTACCCAAATTACTTATTCTTTTTAAGTATTGCTGTGATTTAACAAAACTTTATAAAGAAACCAAAATTATTCAAAATATGGCAGGAGTAGTTGGAGTAAAATATAAGATAATGCCTTCATCTGTTGAAACAAATTTAGAAAAAATAAAACAAGAAGCAACACAATTCTTAGAATCTAAAGGGGCAAACAATATACAAATAACAGAAGAACCTGTGGCTTTTGGTCTAAAAGCATTAATAATTTTCTTTCAGTTTGATGAAGATAAAGGTACAGACCATTTAGAAGATCCTTTGAAAAACATTGAAAACGTGCAATCTCTACAAATGATTGATATTAGAAAAATAGCATAAATATTTATTAATACTTATTTCTAATTAAAAATATGGAAATGTCTTCAGAGCAAATTCAAGAAATAAAAAAACAGCTTTTAAATCAAGTTAATACTACTTTTCCAGAAGATAAAAAACAAGAAGCAATTTCCCAAATAGAAAACATGGATGAAGAGCAGTTAATAGAATTCTTAAAACAAAATAATTTAATTAAAGAAGGTGATGAATCTACACAAGGAAAGTGTATTGTTTGTTCAATAATCTTTGGAGAAATTCCTTCAACAAAATTAGCAGAAAATGAAAAAGCAATTGCTATTTTAGAAATTAATCCTGTTTCTGAAGGACACACATTAATAATTCCAAAAAACCATGTTGAACATGAAAAAGACCTAGACAATCAAACTTTTCAACTAGTAGAACATGTAAAAAAACTCATACAAAATTCTTTAAATCCAAAAAAAATAGATGCAGTGGCTGGAAATATTATGGGGCATCAAATAATAAATTTAATTCCAGTTTACAAAGATGAATCAATAGACTCTAAAAGATATAAAAAAACTCCTGAAGATTTAATAAAATTAAGAGACAAAATAACTTCACAAAATTTTAAAGAAGAAAAAGAAATTAAAAAAGAAGAAATAATAGAAATTCCTGAAATTAATCAAGAAAACACAATTCTCCCAAAAAGAATACCTTAAAACCAAATTCCAAATAATTTTAAAACAACCATTAAAACAAAGCTAATTAAAAAAACAGGACCAAAAGCAATTCCAAAACGAATTAGAACTTGTTTTTTATATTTCTTCAATAAAATTATATCTTTTTCTTCTAAACCACCCCAATTTGCTTTTATTGTTTTCCCTTTAACTTTAACATCTTCAACTAACCAATCTCCAATTGTCAATTTAGAAGATATTAATTTCCTAACCATGCATCCTCCATCAATTGCTTTTGCATATATAACTAAATAATTTAAAGCAAAAACAAATATTCCCAGGTAAAGAAAATATATATTAATAAAACCTAAAAAAAGCAAAAGAATAGATATTAAAAAAAGTATATAAAATAAAATCTTATTTTTCTTTAAATGTTTTTTAAATTCCTTTAAAACTTTGCCCCGATTCATAATCCCAATAATAATACTTGCAAATATCCCATAAATAGCTCCCACAACTAAAAACAAAATCATAAAATATAAGAAAAACCTTAGATTTTCAAGAGTTGAACTAAATATAGGTAAAATTGCTCCAAATCCATACATTAATTTTGAATCTCCTCCAGCAAACATGTGGCTATAATAAAATAAATTTCCCAATATGAAAAATATCCCAAAACCAATTAAACCTTGGTAAAAAAAATTAAAACTTCCTAATTCTAAAAAAGAATAAAAAAATCTAAATATTAATGCAAATATAATTAAAGAATAATTAAGCCAATTTGCAATCTCTCTTTTTCTTAAATCTTGAATTGTAGCAAATAATATCCACACAAATGCCAAAGACCATAAAAAAATCACCTCAAACATAAATTAAATTAGAAGATTTAGTTTATAAAATCATTTCTTTTTCAAACTAATATTTGATGTTCTAGAAGCTCCACCTTTTTTATAAGGGTGTTTCTTTTTATCTTTCTTCTTAGATTTACCTTTATTTCTTTTATCTCCAAAACAATAATCAGCCATTTTAAAAATTATAAAGGAACTGTACACAATGTGTCACTTGATAAAAGACTAACATCATATCCAGCTACTTGAGCTGCCACATCTCCAAATTTACCATTAATACTTATTTGGTCACAAGGCAAATTGCAAGTAATAGAACAACTTTTTACACCATATTTTTGAAACGCTGGAGAAGTTGCTAAAACAGCACAAGAAGTTGCCACCTTATTCTTTTGATCATCTACAAGATTTCTCATAGAAGAACAAAAATCATATGTTCCGCCTGTAGCACATGCTGCTTCACATGAAGTTACAATAGTATCTACATTGCTTTTTGATATCCATGGAGCAATTTTTCCCCAACCCATTGTAAATCCTAAAATCAATACTACAAGAACTACTACTGCTAAAATCAAAAGAACAATAGTACTAGTACTCATTCCTTGACCTCTTTTATTAAACATAATAAAACTTAGTTAAATTTATTTATAAACCTTATTATTAAGGCAAATAATATTTAGCAGAAAACAAAAGCTCTTGCTTTTTCCAACTAGAACTAAAAGAAGGAGAAATAGAAGTTTTAGAAACCTCCATAACCAAATATTTTCCTCCAACATCTTGAGACACATTAAAATAAGAATCTGCCCTCATTTCTGGAACACCTTGATCCAAATAATAACTATATTCTTCATGTTGTGCAGATAATGTTTTCATTACATCAATTCCAACAAACGAATTTGCCATATTAAAATCAGATAAAAAGAATGTTAAAAGTGCAAATGCACAAATTGTAAAAACTCCAATCACAAATAAAATAATTGGAACATTAGATCTTTTACTTTTATTTTTAAATATTTTATTTTTCATTTTAAAGCACAGCATTAGATTTTATATCATTTAATTTATCTTCATAAGGTTCTTGAAAAGTTCCTTTTTCTTCTAACCCCAGTAATTTTTTATGAATGTCATTTGATTTTTTAGAATCTAAAAAAGACAAGTATGTGAAAATAGATTTTGCTAAGTAAATATCTTTTTCTTTAAATTCGCTTTTAGAAAACAAACTAGGTTTAAATTCAGTAATACTTTTTGTCTTTCCTAACACAGAAGCTCCGAAAATAAAGAAGAACAATAACACAAAAATAATTATTGTTGCCACTAACCA
>CAZDPO010000022.1:0-8236 GCA_964507595.1 Candidatus Woesearchaeota archaeon | reverse complement strand
TTTTCCCCCATAAGCTTTAAAAACCCTTTTTCTCTTGATATTTAATCCAGGGTAAGTAAAATGATAATTTCCGCACTATTAAAAAATATAACAAATGCCGACAAGAAAATCACCAAGAAAAGGAAGTTTGCAATTTTGGCCAAGGAAAAGAGCCAATAAATTTCTACCTAGTGTAAACTGGAATGTTATTAAATCTGATAAAAATCTAAAGGGAACAATCTGCTATAAGGCTGGAATGGCTTCTGGATTTGTTAAAGATAGTACTCCTGATTCTATGACTAAAGGAAAAAATATAATCATACCTTTAACTATTCTTGAATGCCCCCCTGTAAAAATATTTTCTGTAAGATTCTATAAAGATAAAAAAGTTGCTAAAGAAGTTCTAACAGCAAACCTAGATAAAGAATTAAAAAGAAAAATAAAACTTCCTAAAGATAAATCTAAATTAAAGAAAATTGAGAATATTAAAGCTGAAGAATTTGATGATATTAAGGTTATTGTTTATTCTATTGTTAAAAAATCTGGATTAAAGAAAAAACCAGATTTAGCAGAAATTGGTTTATCTGGATCTTTAGACGAAAAAATGAAATATATTCAAGAAAATATCAATAAAGAAATATCTACATTAGATGTTTTTAAGAAAGGGGATTTAATTGATTTAAGAGGATTGACAAAAGGAAAAGGTTTTTCTGGTCCTGTAAAAAGATTTGGAATTCAATTGAAAGTTTCTAAATCTGAAAAAGGTAGAAGAAAACCTGGAAGTCTTGGTCCTTGGCATCCTGCAAGAGTTACTTTTAGGGTTCCAATGGCAGGACAATTAGGAATGTTTACAAGAGTTATATATAATAACAAGATAATTGACCTTGGAAAATCTAGTGATAAAGAGATAAAAAACATTAAAAATTATGGTAATATTAAAACAGATTATGTTCTTGTATATGGTTCTGTTCAAGGCCCTGCAAAAAGACAATTAATTATGTCTAAAAGTGTACGCCCAACTAAAAAACAATTAAAGAAAAATTATGAATTAATGGAGATAAGATGAAAGAAACTATAAAATTTTCATGCATTCAAAATAAAAAAAGGAGAAATTTAAAATGAAGGCAAACATATTAACAATCGATGGAAAGAAAAAATCTCAAATAGAATTACCTAAATGTTTTTCTGAAAAAATAAGACCAGATTTAATTCAAAAAATAATTGAAACTAAAAAAATTAAACAACCATATGGCCCAAGTCTTGTTGCAGGAAATCAATCTTCTATAAGTGGAAAGATTGTGCATAGAAGACATGTTTGGAAAAGCCAATATGGAAGAGGAATGTCTAGAATTCCAAGAAAAGCAATGTCAAGAAAAGGTTCTCAATTTAATTGGGTTGGAGCTGAATCTCCAAATGCGCGTGGAGGAAGAAGAGCACACCCTCCAAAAACAATTTCCATGATTAATATAAATAAAACAAACAAAAAAGAACTTGGCTTAGCTTTAAGATCTGCTTTAAGTGCAACAATTATTCCCTCATTGATATTAAAAAGATATGGAACTCTAAAAGAGCTTAAAATTCAAATGCCAATAATTCTTGAATCAAATATAACTTCTTTAAAATCAAAACAACTTCTCTCTGGATTAAAATTAATTCTAGAAGATTTATTTAAGATTGCTGTTAAGAAAAAATCTATAAGAGCAGGAATTGGAAAATTAAGAGGAAGAAAATATAAAAAGACTGCTGGTGCTTTGATTGTAATTGGAAATAAAGAAAAATTAAAATCTAGTTATTTTGATATTGTTAATGTAAACCAATTAAGTGTTCTGGACCTTGCAAATGGTGGAGTTGGAAGGTTGACTATATATACTGAAGAAGCAATTAAAGATCTTGGAGAAAAATTAAAATGATTTTAAAACCAATTGTTACAGAAAAAGCTGTTATGATGATTGAAAGAGAAAATACCCTTACATTTCAAACTTCTATGACTGCTACAAAACCAGAAATAACTAATGAATTAGAACAACTTTTAAAAATTAAAATAGAAAAAATAAGAACCTTAATAAGGGATAATAAAAAATATATTTATGTTAAATTAAAAGGAGCTGCTTTGGCAATAGATGTTGCAACCAAGCTAGGCTTAATGTAAAATGGGAAAAAGAATAATTCAACAAGCTCGTGGAAAAGGAAGTTCTACATATAGAGTTAAGAAGAAAGCTTTCAAATATAGGCTTCAATATCCAAAAAACATAGAAGGAACTGGAACAGTTATTAAACTTTTAAATTCAGCAGCTCACACATGTCCTTTGGCAAAAATAAGACTAAAATCAGATATTTTCTTTATTCCAGCATTCAATGGAATGGTTGAAGGTCAAACAATTAACCTTGATGGAAAAGAGATAAAAGAAGGAAATATTTTAAGATTAAATGAGATTCCAATTAAAACAAGGATATATTGTATAGAATCTCGTCCAGGAGATGGGGGAAAGTTTATTAAAACAGGTGGAAATTCTGCAATAGTTAATAGGAAAATTGGGACAAATGTTCTTGTTGTTATGCCATCTAAAAAAGAAAAGAAATTCCATGTTAATTGTAGAGCAATTGTTGGAATTATTGCTGGCGATGGAAGATTAGATAAACCAATTTTAAAAGCAGGCAAACAATTTCATATTAAAAAATCAAAAAGTAAATTGTGGCCTAGAACAAGTGCTGTAAAGATGAATAAGATAGATCATCCATTTGGTTCTGGAAGAGGAAAAAATCCAAAAAGCAAGATTGCTAAAAGAAATGCTCCTCCAGGTAAGAAAGTTGGTTTAATTAGGCCTAGAAGAACAGGTAAGAAAAAATGAGCATAGAACTAAAGAAAAAAGAATTCACATATCGGGGAAAGACTCTTGAAGAGTTGCAAAAGCTAGATGTAAGAGAATTTGCAAAATTCTTAGGATCAAAACAAAAAAGATCTGCATTAAGACAATTTCAAAAAATTGAAAACTTTATTAAAAAAGCTAAAGATAAAGAAGAAAAAAATAAGAAAATTAAAACTCATGATAGATCTTTGATTGTTTTTCCAGAGATGGTTGGATTAAAAATACATATTCACAAAGGAAATCAATTTGTTCCAATTGAAATAATCCCAGAAATGCTAGGACATAGGTTTGGAGAATTTGCTCCAACAAGATCAAGAGTTGCACATACAAAAGCAGGTGTTGGTGCAACAAAAGGAAGTAAACACAAATCAAAGAAATAAAAATGACAGAAAAACAATATGCTCCAACAAAAACTGAGAAAAAAATTAGTCAAAAGAAAATTGAAAGTCCAAAAAAAATAGAAAATAAGGAAATAAAACAAAAGAAAGAAGAAACAAAAGAAAAAATGGAAAAATCTGAAGAAGAAAAAATTAAGGAAACTGAAAAAATTGAAGAAAAGAAAGAAACAAAAGAAGAAGTAAAAAAACCTGATAAAAAAAACACTTCTCCAAAAGTTAAAAGAGATTATGCTATTGTGAATGGAAAAAGTCTACCAATATCTACAAAAGATGCTGTTGCAATATGTAGATTTATTAAAAATAAGAAAATCTCAAAAGCAATAGAAGATCTTGAACAAGTTTCTAATTTAAAAAAGCCAATTCCAATGAGAGGAGAAATTCCTCATAGAAAAGGAAAAATTATGTCTGGTAGATTCCCTGTAAATTCCTCAAAAAAAATTATAATGCTTTTGAAAAGTTTGCAAGGAAATGCGACTATGCATGAAATTGAAAATCCAAGAATTGTTCAAGCAATTGCAAATACTGCTCAAAGACCTTTTGGAAGATTCGGTATAAAAAGAAAAAGAACACACGTAACAATAAAAGCCATGGAAATAAAAAAAACTGAACAAAAAAACAAAAAAGGAGATAAAAAATAAAAATGGAATATAATTATTCAAAAAATAATTTGGCAAGGATATATGGTGCTTTCTTATTAGGGGGAGCAGGATATCTTACGAATTTGGTAGCAACATTTGGAGAATCAAAAGACTTATTGTGGTCGCTTCCATTGGCTATTCCTCTAGCCATAGAAGGTGCAGGAGATTTGGTAACAGGAATTCACCACTTTTGCTCTCAAAAAATTCATGAAAAAACAAGTCAACTAATTAAAAAAATAGGAAATAATCACAATGGAAGAAAGAAAAACTGTTAAATTCAAAAAAGAAGAATATGCAATTAAAGAAAGATTAAAATCTGAAATTGGAAAAGGAAAAGTGAGCAAGGTTAAAATCGAATATACTCCTATGGGTGAAAAGATAATAATCTCCACAAATAAACCTGGTTTTGTTATTGGACGTGGTGGAGAAAGAATTGAAGCTTTAACAGAAATACTTAAGAAAGAATTCAAATTAGAAAATCCTCATATTGAAATTGATGAAATTACTGAACCTGATTTAGATGCTCAACTTGTTGCAGATGATATTGCACTTGGATTAGAAAGATTTGGACCTTTAAAATTCAAAGTACTTGCATATAGATACCTTCAAAGAATTATGAAAGCAGGAGCATTAGGTTCAGAAATAAGATTAGGAGGAAAACTTCCAAGTTCAAGAGCTAGACTTTGGAGATTTTCACAAGGTTATTTAAAGAAAACAGGAGATGAAGCTAAAATGGTTGATAGAGCTCAAGCAAAAGCTCAAACAAAACCAGGAACTGTTGGCGTAAAAGTTAGTATTTTGAGACCTGGAGTTAAACTTAAAGATAAAATAACTATTGATGATGCTTTAATTACAAAATTAAGAGAAAATAAAGAAAATGCAGAATTAAAAAAAATGATAAAACCAAGGAAAACTAAAAAATGAGTAAAATAAAAGAAATCAAAAATTTGAATAAGCCAGACAGAGATAAAAAAATCAAAGATTTAAAAGTTGAATTAATGAAAGCAAAATCTAGTGCACAAAAAACTGGAACTTCAAAAATAAAAGAAATTAAAAAAACAATTGCAAGAATACTTACAGTTGAAAACATGGAGAAAAAATAAAATGGAAATATGCTCTAAATGTGGACTTCCTGAACAAGCGTGTGTATGTGAACAAATTGTTAAAAGTTCACAGCAAATAAATGTTAAAAATGAGAAAAAAAGATATGGGAAAATTGTCACAACAATCTCTGGATTTGACAAAGGAATTGACATTAAAAAAATTGCAAAGCAATTAAAAAATGAACTTGCTTGCGGAGGAACTGCAAAAAAAGGAAGCATTGAATTACAAGGAGACCATAATAAAAAAATAAAAGAACTCCTTATAGGGCTTGGATTTGAAGAGGAATCTATAAACTAAAATGAAAAAAGAAAAAACAACACAAAAAGATGCATGTGGAGATAGAGATTGTCCTATTCATGGAAATCTAAAGACAAGAGGAAAAATCTTTAAAGGAACTGTAATCTCAAAAAGGCAAAAAAGAATATCAATAGAATTTGAAAGAATGATTTATGTTAAAAAATATGAGAGATACTCTAAAGCTAAAACAAAAGTCCATGCTAGGCTGCCAAATTGTATGGAAAAAGATATTCAATTAGGAGACCTTGTAAAAGTTCAAGAATGTAGACCTTTAAGTAAAATTATCCATCTTGTGGTTATAGAAAAACTAAAAGATGCAGGAGAAAACAAATGAAAGAAAATATGAAATCTTCATGCATTCAAATTCATGGAGGTAAATTAAAATGAAGGCAATAAGTGCAAGAGCAACATCTGGAATAAACATTGGAAGCAAAATGATTGCTGCAGATAATAGTGGAGCAAAAATAGTAAGAATAGTTTCAATAAAAAAAGGAAAAGGAAGAAAAGGAAAACAAGGTTTTGCAAAGCTTGGAGATTGGGTTAAAGTTAGTGTTAAAAAAGGAGTTCCAGATATGAAAGGAAAAGTTTTTGATGCTGTTTTAATTAGACAAAAAAAATCATGGAGAAGATTAACTGGAGAAAGAATTGCTTTTGAAGATAATGCTGTTGCAATCTTAAAAGATGAAAAAGGTAACCCAAAAGGAACACAAATAAAAGGCCCGATCCCAAAGGAGATCTTAGAGCGATGGCCGTCTGTTGCAAAAATCGCCTCAATTGTATATTAAAATGAAAAAAATATTTAGTAAACACTGGACTTCGAGTAAAAATCCTAGTAAGAAAAGAAAATACTTAGCTAAAGCTCCCATCCATATAAAGAAAAAACAATTATCTGCGAATTTATTTAAAGAATTGAGAACAAAACACGAGACCAGAAATATTGAACTTAGAAAAGGAGATAAAGTTAAAATTATGAGAGGAAAATATAAAGGAAAATCTGGGAAAATCAATGAAATTAAAATTAAAAGATTAAAAATATATATTGATGGAATTCAAGTAAAGAAATTAGATGGATCAAAAGTAAATGTGCCTTTAAGAGCTTCAAATTTGCAAATAATAGAACTTAATTTAGAAGATAAAAGAAGAATAAACAAAAATAAAAAAACAATTGGAGAAATTAAAAAATGACTCATGTAAAAAGACAAGCAGCACCAAAAGCATGGCCAATTCCAAGAAAAGGAACAAAATTCATAATTAGAGGAGAATCTACAGGAATTCCTATCTTAATTCTCTTAAGAGATGTTTTAAAAATTGCTAGAACAAAGAAAGAAGTAAAAAGAGCAATATTTGAAAAAAATCTTATGGTTTGTGGAAAACTGGTAAAAGATGTTAGAAAAAATGTTGAATTATTTGATGTTATAACTCTTGTTTCCTCTAAAAAAAATTATAAGTTAATATTTACAGAAAATGGAAAATATACTTTAATGGAAATAAAAGAATCTGAAAAAGATAAAAAAATAACAAAAATAATCAATAAAAAAATTTTGAAAGGTAAAAAAACTCAATTAAACTTATTGGATGGTAGAAACTATCTTTCAACAATTAAATGTGCTGTTAATGATTCTGTAATAATTGACTTCAAAAAGAATGCTATTGAGAAAGTATTACCTTTAAAAGAAAAAACAAATGCTATTGTGATTGGAGGAAAACATATTGGAAAAACAGGAGTAATTCAAAAGATTGATAAAGACCTAAAGATAGCAGAAATAGAATCAAATAAACAAAAACTAAATGTTTTAATTAGACATTTAATGGTTTTAGAATAAAATGGAAAAAGAAAAACAAAACAAGATGAAAGAGAATGTAATGAGAAAAATAAAAATTGAAAAGGTTGTTTTAAATGTTGGAGGGGTTGGAGACCCATTAGAAAAAGGATTTAAATTATTAAAATTTTTAACAAACAAAAAACCAGCAAAAACAAAATCTAAAAAAAGAATCCCTTCACTAGGAGTTAAACCAGGTCTTGAAGTTGGAGCAGTTGTTACAATTAGAAAAGATATGGATAATTTCTTAAGGAAATTACTTGAATCAATTGATAATCAATTAAAAGTAAGCCAAATGAATGAAAATGGTTTTTCTTTTGGAATAAAAGAGTATATTGAAATTCCTGGGTTAGAATATCAAAGAGATATTGGTATTTTAGGTCTCGATGTTACAGTTTGCTTTAAAAGATCTGGACGTAGAGTTAAACTTAGAAAAATAAAAAAAGGAAAAATACCTCAAAGACAAAGAATTCAACCTAAAGAAATAATTAAATTCATGGAGGAGCATTTTAAGACTAATTTCAAATGACTGCAAGCGATTGGAAAAAAGTTTTTAAGCAACTGGATGCAAAACCAGAAGTAAAAAGAAAATTCATTAAGCATTGCAAACCCAAAGAAAGAAAAATTGGAATTGCCTCAAAAAAATGTGAAAGGTGTGGACGGTTTGGAGCACACATAAAATCATATGGTCTCAATTTATGTAGGCAATGTTTTAGAGAGATTGCAGTTGAAATCGGATTTAAAAAATATTCATAAAATGGAAAAAACAAATAAAATTGGAGAGAGAAAATGTCACAAGATATAGTAGCAGATGCTTTAAATATGCTGAGAAATGCTAAGAAAGCAAAAAAAGAAATTGTTAAGATCCATATAATTTCAAATTTATTAATTGAAGTTTTAAAAATAATGAAACAAAAAGGTGCTATTAAAAGATATAAGATTAATACTGCTGAAAAAACAATGGAGATTACTCTTGGAGATCTCTCAGAGTGTAGGGCTGTTAAACCAAGATTTACTGCTGGAAAAGATGCAGTTGAAAAATATAGGAGAAGATATCTTCCTTCAAGACATCTTGGAACTGTGATAATCTCTACAAATAAAGGTTTAATGACTCATGATGAAGCTCAAGAAGA
>CAZDPO010000021.1:0-9329 GCA_964507595.1 Candidatus Woesearchaeota archaeon | reverse complement strand
GATAGAGTTGGATTTTTAAGGAAATTAATTAAAGATTTTAGGGTTGGGTTGAGTAGGAGGAAGGAGGAAGTGGGGGATGAATAAGTTTTTATATCTCTGGAGGATTAAAAAAATATGATACAATCTGCAAAGGATATTCCTCTACATGAATTATTTTCCCCAGAGTTAAATGTGAGATATATAATTCCAAAATATCAAAGAGAATATAGTTGGAAGAGAGAAAATTGGGAAGATATTTTTGATGATATTGTGGGAGAAGATAATTCAGATGAAGGGCCTTTCTTAGGTTCAATAATTTGTGTTAATAAAAGCCAAGATTCATACAAACCCATTTTAGAATTGGTGGATGGACAACAAAGATTAACTACCATTTCATTAATCTATTCTGCAATACATTCAAGATTACAAATAGAACCTAATAAAGATGATGAATTTAAATCAGATTTAATTAACTTAAAATATAAAATTGTCCAAAAGAAAAGTCCAAAAGAAACAAAATTAGAATTATCTTATCAAAATAATAATTTCGAGGATTATAAAGAAATTTTGGAAGAATCAGGCATACTTCCTTTTATGGAAGGTAAACCAAAAAATATGGGAAATAGAAGATTATACAAAGCATACATATTTTTTTCAAAAAAATTGGAAGAGATGGATGTTGAAAAAGTTAAAAAGTTTTTAGTAAAGATTAATTTATCACATATAATTAAAATAGAGGTAAATACTAGTTCGGATGCGTTTAATCTTTTTGAAAGTATAAATAATAGGGGAGTTCCGTTATCAGCAATTGATTTGATCAAAAATAATCTTCTTTCAACACTTGAAAAAGGAAATATGAAAAAAATTGAAGATACTTTTGAAGATTGGAAAATTATTTTGGATAATCTTACAGATGATCCAAAGACACAAGAAAGATTTTTGAGGCATTATTATAATTCTTCAAGACATAATGAATTATTCAAAGTTAAAATAAAAGAAGGAAAAGCTACAAAGTCCAATCTAATAAAGGTTTATGAACAATTAATAAATAGAGATCCTTTATTACTATTAGAAAGTCTTCATAAAAAATCAGCAATTTTTAAAAGATTTATTAGCCCTGAAACGGATGATTCTTTCTATAATGAATTTACAGATATTTTGAATATAGGAGGAACCCCTTCTTACTTATTCCTTCTTTATTTATTTGAAAATTTTGAAAGTGATAAGAAATTAATCAAAAGCACACTTTCTTTTTTAAGTAAGTATTTTGTTAGAAGAAATTTGACAGATTACCCTGCAACTAGAAATTTAGATAATATTTTTATAGCATTAATTGATGAATGTGAAAAAAATAGAGGTAATTTAAATATAGAAATTATCAAAAATTTCTTGATAAATCCTGAAAGATATGCAGAAAATACTATTTTTGAAGAGAAACTTGGGAGTGATATATATGAGACCAATTCTATTATAACTAGATATATCTTATGTAAAATAGAAGAAAAAAATTCAACTAAAGAAGATAGTGATTTATGGAAAAGAGATCAAAAAGGAAAGTATATTTTTACAATAGAGCACATTTTTCCTGAAGGAAATAGAATACCTGAAGAATGGATTAAATCCATAGCAAATGGAAGTAAAATAGAGGCTAAAAAATTACAAGAACAATATGTTCACAAATTAGGAAATCTTACCCTCACAGGATACAATTCTAATTTATCAAACTTTTCCTTTGAGAAAAAGAGGGACAGAAAAGATAAATCTGGTTTATATATAGGATACAAAAATAAATTATTTTTAAATAATGAGCTCTATCCTTTGAGATCTAAAACTAATTGGAAAATTGAAGATATTGAGGAAAGAACCAAGATATTAATTAAGGAAGCTATAAAATTGTTTGGTTGATATTGATAAATGATAAAAAATGATTGTAAAAGATATATTAGAATTTAGAAAACATTAAAAGATTGGGGTTTCTTAAATAAATATGACATATTCACTAAGACCAGAAGATAAAGCAAGACACGAAAAAATTAATCCTCTTTTAGAGAAAGCAGGATGGAAAATTCAACATTATAAGAATGCAAATCCAGATTCTTCAAGAGGGGTTGCTGTAGAATATTTTCAAATGGGTAAGGAAGTGGGAGAAGCAGACTATATTTTGTTTGTGAATGGAAACCCTGTGGGAGTAATTGAAGCTAAAAAAGAAGGTATGACTCTTATTGGCAAAGAACCACAGACAGCTAAATATTCTGAAGGATTTCCAGAGGAGTTTGGAAAAATTGAAGATTTGCCTTTTCTTTATGAAGCGTCTGGCTCTGAAATTAGGTTTACTAATAAATGGGATGCAAAACCAAGAAGTAGAGAAGTATTTGCATTTCATAAACCAGAAATTTTTGAAGAGTGGGTGAAGAAAGGAAAACAAGGAAATTTAAGATATAATCTCTCTTTAAATAAAGAGTATAAAAATAAAAAACTTTGGTCTGTTCAAGTTAAAGCTATAGATAACATTAAAGAATCTTTGGCTAAGGGAAATTCAAGAGCTTTGATTCAAATGGCAACTGGTTCTGGGAAAACTTTTACAGCAGTTAATATGTGTGAAGATTTAATTAGAAATGGTAATGCTCACAGAATTTTATTTTTAGTAGATAGGTCTAATTTAGGAGAACAAACAGAACAGGAATTTGAGACTTTTGAAGTTCCTGGAGATGGGAGAAAATTCACTGATTTGCATAATCTCCAATTATTAAAGGGGAATAAAATAAGTGAATCTACTAAAATTTGTATTTCTACTATTCAAAGAATGTATTCTATAATTAAGGGAGAAAAATTAACTGAAGAACAAGAAGATGATGAAAAGTTTGTGGATGCTTTGTCTGGAGAATATGAAAAATTAGAATATAATCCAAGAATTCCAATAGAAACATTTGATGTAATTATTGTGGATGAATGTCATAGATCTATCTATAAACTATGGAGACAAGTTTTAGAGTATTTTGATGCATTTTTAATTGGTTTGACAGCTACTCCTTCTAAGAGTACTATGGGTTTTTTTAATAAAAATTTAGTTATGGAATATGGGCATGAAGAAGCTGTTGCAGATAATGTAAATGTGGATTTTGATGTTTATGATATACGGACAAAAGTTACAAAAGCAGGAAATATTATTCCAAAAGGAGAAACAATTATTAAAAGAGATAAAAGAACAAGGCAAAAAAGATGGGAAAAACTTGAAGATGAAATCCAGTATAATGCAGAGGAACTTGATAGAAGTGTTGTTTCTAAAGATCAAATAAGAACTATAATGAGAACTTTTAAAGATAAAATGCTTCCAAGTACTTTTCCAAATAGGGATTGGGTTCCTAAAACTCTAATATTTGCAAAAGACGATAATCATGCAGAAGATATTTTAGAGATTGTTAGAGAAGTTTTTGAAGAAGGAAATGATTTTGCAGTCAAAATAACTTATAAATCAGAAGGTAAAAATCCAAAGCAATTAATTAAAGATTTTAGAACATCCCCTAAACTTAGAATTGCTGTTACTGTGGATATGATTGCAACAGGAACAGACATTAAACCCTTAGAAATTGTATTTTTTATGAGAGCTGTTAAGAGTAGATTGTTGTTTGAACAAATGAAGGGAAGAGGAGTTAGGGTTATGAAGGCAGAGGATTTTAAGCAAGTTACTCCTAATGCTGTTAAAGAAAGATTTGTTATTGTTGATGCTGTGGGTGTTTTAGATAATAAAGATTTAAATGAAACTTCTCCGTTAGAACAAATAGGTAAAAAAATATCTTTTGAAAAGTTGGTGAAGTTATTTCAGTATGGAAAAAGCAGATTAAAAAAAGAGCATATTTCTTCAATGGCTTCAAGACTTTCAAGATTAGAAAAGAGATTAACAGAAAAACAAAATCAGGAAATTAAAGAGATTTCAGGTAAGAATTTAAATGATTTTTCTAAAGAATTTGTTTTAGCAATTGATGAAGATAAAATTTTAGAAGAAGCTCAAAAAGAATTTGGTTATGAACCTACAAAAACACAAATTGAAGAGATTGCAAAGAGAAGGATAAAGGATGTGGCATCAGATTTTACTAAAAACTCTAGGTTTTTGGAAAGACTCCCTGAGATTAAAAGAGAAACAGAAATAATACTTGATGATGTAACTCTTGATGAAGTGGAATATGCAGGATTTTCTGAAATTGCTAAAGAAAAAGCAAAACAAGTAGTAGGTTCTTTTAGAGAGTTTATTGAAAAAAATAAAAATGAATTAGACGCAATTCAAATTTTATATGAACACAAAGGAAAGATTAAATGGAATGATCTAAAAAGCCTTTCAGATAAAATTAAATCTCCTCCTTATGGATTAACTACTTCAAGGCTTTGGAATGCTTATAAAAATTTAGAAGAAGGAAAAGTTAAAGGTCTTTCTAAATCAGAGAGAATAGCAGATTTTATTTCTCTTCTTAGATATGAAATAGAGAAAACAAGAGAACTTGAACCTTATCTTGATACAGTTGAAAAAAGATTTAGGGAATGGTTTGCAACACAAAAAGAACAGGGAGTAGAATTCACAAAAGAACAATTAATATGGTTAGAAAAAATAAAACAACATATTGCAACAACTGTAGAAATTTATAATGATGATTTTGAATATGGTTCACTTCAACAAATGGGGGGATTAGGTAAAGCTGTTAGAGTATTTGGAGGAGAAGAAAAGTTTGGTAAGATAATTAATGAAATAAATGTGAAGGTTGGGGGATAGGGATGACAAGTATTGATATTTACAAATCAGCAATGCCAAAAGGGTTAAGAAAGTTTTTTGAAAATTATGAACCTTCAATGAAAGAATTAATTGATAATTTAGATTCCGATGGAATTTTATTAAGAAAATTTTCCAGTGATCAGGTAACAAGATTAATCAATTTAGCTAAAAGTTGTAATATATCCTTAAAATTATCAAATGATCTTAATTCAATAGTTGATTTGAATGAAACAAAAAGAAAAGAAAATATAATATATTTAAAAAAAGCATTTAGAACCGAAGATGAAATAAGGATAGGAGAACACTGTTTATCTGCATTAGTTAATTCTTATATTACTATTTTAGAAAAACTAAAAATTTACTTTTTATTTTTCATTGATTGGAGTAAATTAAACAAAGAACATAAAAACATCTATGGAATAAAGGGAGCCATTAAGCCACTCTTAAAAAAGTATCCCGAAAATTTATATCTAAATTACTTTAATGTTGAAACAAGAAACTCTTTTACCCATTACACTTTCTTTTTTGGAGCAGAAAGTAAAATAAACTTATGCTCTGAAATATTTGACGAAAATCCTAAAGAAATGTCCTTGTTTGAATTAATGAAAGAAACCCAAGAGTTAGGAGTTTTAACAGAGGGATTTTATATTTTATTAAAAGATAAATTTGATTTGCCAGAAATAAAATCGGAGATGTTGGAAAGATGAATAAAAAAGATAATTTAGTAGAAAAGGAAATTAAACTTCTTAATAAGGAGTCTCAAAAATATTTTTTAGATAAAAGCCCAAAAGCACCAATAGCTATAACTAAAAAAAAGGATAAACAAATATATGTAAATAGTTCTTTTGAGGGATTAAAAAAGAATGAAAAACTATCTATTATCTATCATGAACTTGGTCATTCTAAATTTATACTGTGGAAACCATTTCTAGAATTTGCAGGAATATTATTATCTATCTCTATATTAATAACTTTCTTTCCTTTTTTTTTCTTAATATTGAATTATTATTTTTCTTTTAGTATGTTTAATATTTCTAATTTGATTTGGTTAATTTTTATTATTTTAGGATTACTGATATTCAGCGTGCATGCCACTTTTTATTGGCTTCTAGAAATAATTGCAGATGTAAATTCAATAGGAAAAGTTGATAAAAAATATTTAATCAGATTAATTGAAAAGGAATATTCTTCCAATAAAATAAATTTCTGGGGTAAGTATATAACACATCCCCCTTGGAAATTAAGAAAGAAGATAATGGAGACTATCAAATAAAATGGCAAAAAGAATTAGTTTTTGGGCAACTAAAAAAATAAAAAAACCAACTGTAGTTCGTTTTAGAAGATCGGATGGAACTCTTGTAAAATTTAAAGCAACCAAAACGATCAAAAAGCCTGTAAAGGTAACCTTTTATTCTGCTAAGAGTGGGAGAAGAAAATGAAAAAGTTATATAAAATTTATTTAGATACAAATTTTATTAGAGATATAATGGAAAAGAGAAATACCAAATCTATCCATCTGGTTGAAACAATAAGAAATCTTCAAAATAAGAAAAAATGTAGTTGTTATACTTCCACATTTCTTTTAATGGAACTTTGTGATGCTAAGAAAGATGATTTATTTTTCCAAGAAGCAATTAATAAAAAATTTGAATTTAAGAAAATAATTAGGGAAAGAAATAATCCCAATTTGGAAGAACATCATTTCAAGAAAATATCTGAATATCTTGATAATTTATTAGAATCTTATCCTTTTTTAGAAAATCTTTCTTTATCTGAAGAGGGCTGGCAAGTTGCAACAGCGATTAGTTCAAGTTCAAATATTTGGTCTCCAGATTGTGTTCATTTAGCAACTGCTTTAAGTAACGAATGTGATCTTTTAATAACTAGCGACAACTCCTTTAAAAAAGAATCTGAAAAAATTGCCAAAAAATTTACAAAATATAACCTAAAAATTATTGGCATTGATGAGGCTCAGAAAATTTTAGAAAAATGACACAACAAAAAACTAAACAATTACCTAAAGAATGGAATAAAGAAGAATTAGGGGAAGTTGCAGAATTTAAAAGGGGTCCTTTTGGAAGTTCGGTTCAAAAATCTGTTTGTGTATCAAGGGCAAAAAATACTTACAAACTTTATGAACAAGGAAATGTAATAAATAATGATTTTGAAAGAGGGAAATATTATTTATCTAAGGAAAAATTCAATGAACTAAAAAATTTTGAGATAGAATCTGGAGACATTTTAATAACTTGTGCAGGCACCATCGGGAAAATAGCAATTGTCCCAGAGAAATTTGAAAAAGGAATAATTAATTCCGTATTGATGAGGATTAGAATAGACAAAAGAAAAATTAACAGAGATTATTTTCTTTATTTTTTTAAGTCTTCTAATGTTCAAAATGATATACAGTCAAAATCTGCAGGAGTAGCAGTAAAAAATTTATTTGCAACAAAACTATTAAAAAGATTTCAAATCCCTCTTCCTCCCCTTCCCCTCCAACATCTAATAGTTTCCACAGTAGAAACCCAATTCACACGACTTGATGAAGCAGTTAAATCATTAAAAACAGTTAAGCAAAAGATTGAAGTTTACAGAAAGGCTGTTTTGAAGAAGGCTTTTGAGGAAAAAGAAGGATGGGAAGATATCTTAGTTAAAGATATGGGGAAGATTGTAACAGGAAAAACCCCAAAAACTTCGGTTTTAGAATATTATGGAAATGATTTTTGTTTTTTTAAACCAGGAGATTTAGGTAAAGGTTATCTTGTTAATAATTCTAAATTTAAACTTTCAAAAAAAGGTTTAGAAACATTAAAAAAACTTCCTGAAAAAAGTGTGATGATTACTTGTATTGGGGCTACAATTGGAAAAACTGGTTTAAGTAGGGTAGAAGGTGCTACAAATCAACAAATAAATTCCATTATAGTTAATAAAAATAAATTTGTTCCAGAAATTTTATATTATTTATTTATTTCTGAGATTGGTCAAAGAAAAATTATTGATAATTCTTCTTCTACGACTTTGCCCATTTTAAATAAAGGGAGATTCGAAAAATTAAAATTTGTTCTTCCAACTTCCCTTTTGCTCCAACAACAAATCGTCTCCCACATAGAATCAAAATTCTCAGTTATAGATAAAGTAGGAGAAATAGTTGATAATTCTTTAAAGAAAGCAGAACGGCTGAGAAAATCAATTTTGAAAGTTGCTTTTGAAGGAAGGTTGGTAAAAAATGTTTAAACAATTAATAAAATTATTAAATGATATCCAAGAAATCAATTGGGAAGGACACACCCCTACTGAAACATATTTGGGATTGAGGGGGCACAAACAAGAAGTTATTGACAAAGCAGATAAATTCAAATTGATTGATTTTAGCGGACAAAAAGGGAAAGTAGATTATGAATTAACGGAAAAAGGATATAATCTATTACAATGCCACATTAATTCTCAAAGAAATAAAGAAATGTTAAATCATACAAAAACTATGAAAAAGATAACTTGCGCAATCTTTATATTCACACTAATAAATATACTTTTAATAGGAGTTCAAATTTATTTAATATCAAAATGACATCCTCACAACAACTTGTTCAAAAACTATGGGGCTATTGTAATCATTTAAGAGACGATGGGCTTTCTTATGGTGATTATGTTGAACAGCTGACATATCTTTTGTTTTTGAAAATGGATGATGAAAGAACAAAACCCCCTTATAGTAAAAAAAGTGATATTCCTAAAGCATATAATTGGCAATCTCTTTTAGATAAAGAAGGTGCAGAATTAGAAATTCATTATATTAAATTGTTAAATGAATTAGGAAAAGAATCTGGAATTATTGGAGTTATTTTTAGAAAGGCACAAAATAGGATACAAGACCCTTCAAAATTAAGAAAATTAATTGTTGATTTAATAAATAAAGAAAATTGGTTGAATTTAGATGCAGATATTAAAGGTGATGCTTATGAAGGACTTTTAGAAAAAAATGCTGCAGATGTTAAGGGAGGAGCTGGGCAATATTTTACACCAAGATCTTTGATTAATGCAATGGTTAATGTTATGAAACCAAAACCTGGAATAAAGATTCATGATCCTGCTTCTGGAACAGGAGGATTTTTACTTTCTGCATATAATTATATTATAAAAAATTATAAGTTAGATAGAGATCAAAATATTCAGTTAAAACACAAAACATTTAGTGGAAATGATATTGTTCCAATGGTTGCAAGACTTTGTGTAATGAATTTATATTTGCATGGAATAAATGGAGAAGAAAGCCCAATAAGTCTTGAAGATTCTTTAAAGAAAAATCCTGGGGCAATTTATGATATGATTTTAACAAATCCTCCTTTTGGCAAAAAATCTTCAGATACAATTGTAACAGAAGAAGGGGAAACTTCTAAGCAAACTTCAACTATTTTGAGAGATGATTTTTGGACAGAAACAAGTAACAAGCAATTAAATTTCTTACAACATGTAAAGAGCATATTAAAAATAAATGGAAAAGCGGCAATTGTTTTGCCAGATAATGTTTTGTTTGAAGGAGGAGCAGGAGAAACAATAAGAAAAAAATTAATGGAAACTTGTGATTTAC
>CAZDPO010000020.1:0-9417 GCA_964507595.1 Candidatus Woesearchaeota archaeon | reverse complement strand
AGCTTAATCACAACCTTTATAAATTAAAGTTATGATTTCTAAATATGGAAGTTAAAATATTAAGTAATGAAAAAGAAGAAATGTTATTAGAGATAGATAATCTTACTTTAGTTGAGCTTCTTAGAGTTTATTTAAACAAAGATTCTGCTGTTGTTTTTGCAGCATGGAAAAGAGAACATTATACAAAAAATCCTATTTTGAAAGTTAAAACAAAAGGCAAGACAGCTAAAAAAGCTGTAAATGATGCTATTGCTCAGGTTACAAAAGAACTTGACAAGTTAGAAGCTGATTTCAAGAAGTTGAAATAAACCACAATAATTCTTATTAATGCAATATAATTAATCTTTTTATGATAGTTGGTATTTATGGAATTTATATTGAAAATAAACGTCTTTTTATGGTAGAAAAAGAAGGGTGGGATATTTTTCCAGGGGGTAAGAGAAAAGAAGGAGAATTAGATAAAAAATGTTTAGAAAGAGAAGTTGGAGAAGAACTTTCAAACTCAGAAATATTTATTGGAGATTATTATAGGACCTTTTTTGGTATTGCTCCCCGTAGTAATAAACAATTAATTTCTAAAAATTATTTTATTTATTTTAAAGGCAATATTGGAGAGCCCTCTGCAGAAATCTCTAAAAGAAAATTTGTTACAAGTAAAGATAGGATTGATTTAAACTTAACAGATATTTCTAAAAAGATTTTTGATTCACTAATTGAAGAGGGGTTAATAGACTAATATGACAAAAATATCAACTGGAAGTTATGATTTGAATAAATGGCTTTATGGGGGTTATGAAGAAGATGTAATTACTATGATTGCAGGGGGTCCTGGAAGTGGAAAAACAAATCTTGCAATCTTAGTTGCATGTAGTCAAGCTAAAAAGAAAAATAAAGTTTTGTTTATTGATACAGAAGGAGGATTTTCTATTGAAAGAATTAAACAAATTGTAGGTGAAAAATATAAAGATTATTTAGAAAATATTATTCTTTGTCAGCCAACCAGTTTTGAAGAGCAAGAAAAGCTTTTTTTGAAAATATTAGATCAAATTAAAAAAGAACATGTTAAATTAATTATTGTTGATAGTATGGCAATGCTTTATAGATTAGAATTAGGAGATGCAATTCAATCTAAAGATGATTCTAAAATTAAAAATGTAAATAGAGAAGTTGCAACTCAAATGAGAATTTTAGCTGAAATATCTCGAAAACAAAATATACCAATTATAATTACAAATCAAGTTTACAACGAGTTTTTATCTGAAGAAGATTGGAAAAATGGGGTTGAAAGACAAACAAATATTGTGGGTGGTGATTTGTTTAAATATTGGAGTAAATGTATAATTGAATTAAAATCAGATAAAGGAAAAAGAAAAGCGATTTTAATTAAACATAGAAGCATGCCTGAAAAAGAATTTGGTTTTGAGATTAGAAATGAGGGAATTTTCAAACGTAGGTTTTTTTGATTGTTGTTTTGAAGTGCAATTATGTTTAAAAATATTGTTTCAACTATCTATTTATGGATTTAAAAGATATAATCTCTATTAAAGCTATTTCAAATGAAAGATATGGAGAATTTCTAGAGAAACATGCAATTACTGAACCAGGAGAATTTGCTAAGCTTTATTATTCTAAACTTTTTGCTAATTATGGTGGACATTATCAAATTGTTGGTGTTGGTGCTGCAGGATATTCATTAAAGAAAATAGAAGATATTTCTAATTCTCCTGTTTATAATGGAGAAATTTTATCTGCAGATGCTTCTGTATCTTTTCCATTAATAAGAATTAAGGAGGATTCATTAGATTCTATGTGGTTTTTAGTTAAGCCTACTAATGTTGTTTTTTCAGCAGGCATTATGGGAACTCAAGAGTATCACCTAATAAGAGCAGAAGAAATTAGAAAATCTGATAGTTAATTTAATTGTTGTTTTAAAGTGTAATTATTTTTATAAATTGATAATTTGTCTAAAAATAATATTGGATTAATAATATGGCTTTGAAAAATATTGTTTATGTTAAACCTTGTTTAGGAAAAGACAGAAAACCTATCTTAGTATATAAGATAAGAACAATGGTTTTAGGTACTGATAAAGAATTTAATTTAGCTCCTAATGAAGATTTTAATAGTTTTGGAAAATTAATTGATGATCCTAATGTTCTTAATTTTGGGAGATACCTAAGGAAATATTGGATAGATGAAATACCTCAATTTTATAATTTAGCTAGAGGAGATCTTAAATTGGTTGGAATAAGACCTATGAGGGAAGAAGATTGGGAAAGATATCCTATAGAGGTAATGGAAAGATCTCTTCAACAAAAACCTGGATTGATGGGTATACCCTATGCTTACCCTCTTACTAATAATTTTGAAGATAAAATAATTCGAATGGAAGAATATCTTGATAAATGGGAAAAAGACCCAATTAAAACAGATAAACAATATTTCTATAAAATTCTTTGCAATACTTTATTTAATGGTGTCAGGAGTTGTTGATTTTTCTAATTATTGCATTTTATTGCAATTATTTTTATAAACCTCCATATCTAAAAATTAAGATGGAAATAGGAAATACTTTTTATTTTAAAGGAAGTGAAGAATCTCCCTTAGTTGGACATTATATTGTTGCACGTACCACTAAAGATCTTCTTATATTAGATAAATTAGATGCCCCTCTTAAAGAAAATCCAGACTATACTGGAAGATTACTTCATGGTTGTGATGAATGTGGAAACTTTGCTAGAGCAAAACCTCTTACAGGAAAAGGTTTAATTGGTATTTTAATTAAATCTCCATTTTGTGCAGGTTTTCCAGAGAGATATATTCTTAATATAAGAAATAGTTCAATTAAGAAAAATTAATTATTATTTTTGAGTGTAATTATTTTTATAAACCACATTTTAATTGCTTTAATATGCATGGATTAGACCTTTATCGAGATTTAAGGCCAAGAGAACTTGAAACAGATGTAATTAGAGATATGAATGGTAAGGAAAAATGGATTGGTTTCTTTGCAATATTTAATAAAAATCCTTCTGAAGTTTTTATAGGTTCAGCAGAAAATATGGGCACTTTTCCTAATTGGGTTGAAAAAGGAAATTTGTTTTTGAGAAAAGAAGAGGGGGTTTTTAAATATGATTTTAAATTTAGAGATAGAAAAAATCAAACAATTACATGGGAAAATCTTCCTTCATATTTTGATAAATCACATGCAGGTTATTCTATGATGGTTTCTCTCATGTTGCAGAGTGGATTAAGTAATAGAAATGCTTTAGATGTTGTAAAACACCTTGATTTGGGTTCAGCTGATTTTGATTTTTGGAAAGATTTTACTATAAACATATTTCAAAGGTATATTCCCCCTTTAAAATAGCATAATTCTAATTGAGTAATAACTATATTCTATTGTAATTATATTTAAAAATAATGAATTTATTGAAAAAATATGGAAAAAAAGAATTTAAGAGATTATGTTGTTAGAAATTTAAAAAATAGTTGGAAATTAATTCCTGTGGTGGGTTTTTTTGAATATGCTTCTGTAGGGATGAATAGAGATAAATTTTTTTTAAAAAGAGTAGCTAAACTCTTAGGGCATTTAGCTTGGATGGGCGCTGTTACTAGTTATTGTACTCTTGGAAGCATTACAAGAGATTGGAATCCTTTAACTCAAAATAGTGAACTAGAAAAGTTTCAGAAAGAAATTTTTTATAATCAAGAATTAAATGAATGGGCAGATAAAAATCAAGATGGAGAATTAAGTAAATATGAACAATTTAAAATAGATTCTTTAACAGGTATTTTAGATTCTTCTGAGACATATTCCCCTAGTTTTGAAGAAGTTGAGAAAGCTTATATTAAAGTACCTCATCTTTCTCCATCCAAGTAACTATTATCTTAGAGTGTAATTATTTTTATAAATGATAGATTTGTTGGTAAATTATGAAAGAAGGAGATTTGCTTTATGTTGGGTGTATGAGCCTTGATAATTTTAATGATTTTTTTAAGAAAACAGGAAGTAATTTTTCAGTTTATAATTTAGAATTGTTTACAAAATATAATAAAAATTCAATGGGTTTTTACGAGGTTGGTAAAACACTTATGGGAAAACTTGGAGAGTTTATTGGATTAAAAAAATTTGGTGCTGATGAAAAGATTCCAGAAGAAAGTTATATTCTGGGAGAAATAGTTCATCCAAATAATAAAAGTGCTTTAAGCACTTTTGCTTCAAATGGTTTGGTTTGCATAAAATTAAATGATGATGAAAAACCTTTAGAATTTTATCTTCAAAAAAATAATTTTTTATTTATGCCTTATAAACATGTTCTTAGGCCTATGACAGATAAACCTTTGCAGTAACAATAAATCCATATAAATCCTTTTTTCTAATATTCTCAATGGAAAACATTAAATTTGAAGTTGTTAGTAAAATAACTAAAAATATGTTTAAATCTCAGAATTTAAATAAAATATCTAAATTTGAATCTATTAGTCCGCCTTCTGTGTTTATTGGTTCTAAATTAAGATATCCTTTAGTTAATATTGGAATATTAAGTCCTTTAGAAAAAGATGAAAATGCATGGATTTATGATGATTGTAAATATTGGGCAAAAGAGAATTTTAGCATATCTGATGTTATTAAGCTTAGAAGTAGTTTATTAAATTCAAGGTTTCAGTCAAAAGTTCAAGATGTTAGATTAAGTAATAAATTTGTAGATATTGCAAGGGATGTTGCAATTGCGAGTAGGCCTGTTGATTTAGAAATTGAATTAAAAAATAGAATTGTTGGTGGGCAAAAAAATGACCGGGTTTTAGCTCCACATGGAATGAGTGCTGGTTTGAAAAATGCACGTGTTACATCTAATATTAAAATTGATAAAAAAGTTGATAGAGTTATTAATGATGAAATTAAAGCTGTTGAAGGAATTTCATATTTATATAAAAATAATTTTGATGAATATTCTTTATATAAGATTTTGAGTATTGGAGCTTTGGGTTTGAAAAAAGATAAGAGAATTGTTCCAACTAGGTGGAGTATAACTGCAACAGATGATATGATTGCTAAAGAGTTGTTGAAAAAAACAAGAGATGCTTCTTTGATTAATGATTATAAACTTTTTTTTGGAGAGTTTTTAGGAAATCAATATTTGATTATGTTGTTTCCTGGTTTTTGGAGTTTTGAATTATTTGAACTTTATTATCCTGGTTCAAGTTGGAATCCTTCAGATGTTATGAAAGCTTCAACAGACTATGAGGGTTATTATGGAAGAAAAACATATGCTTCTAATTGTGTAGGTGGATATTATGCAACTAGGTTTCCTATTTTAGAATATTTAAATTCAATAAAGAGGCAAGCTGGAGTGTTGGTTATTAGATTAGAAACTCCTTCTTATTGGGCTGGTTTGGGTGTTTGGGTTTGTCGTGAATCCATAAGGAAGGCATTAAATAAAAAACCCCTTTTATTTGACTCTAAAGAAGATTTCCTTAAAAGCACAAGAAAAATAGGTGAGATTAAATATAATTTTGACCCTGGCTATTTGTTTGAACAGAGTAAGTTTTTAAAAGAGTTTGGTGTTCAAACAAGTTTACTTGATTTTTTTAATTAATCTTTCCATTTTATGTGCTAAATCACAAGTAGGAAATAATTTAGATAATTTATTTATATCTTCATAAAATTTTGAATAACTTTTTATAGAAATACTAAATCTATATACATCAAATTTTCCATAAGCATATTTTTCTCTTAGAGGATGGCAGAGATATCCACATTTGATTCCAATTTCTTTCATATCCTCCATTAATCTTTTATTTTTGCCATAAATTGTAATAACTTCTCCAATGTGTGCTTCATCTACAATAAAAGAGATTAATCCTGCCAAAAGAAATTCTTTTTTATAAGATTTTATATGTGTTGGAACGTATGCTTCGAAAGTATTTGTGTTGGGCAATTTGAAATAGTGTTTATAAAATTCAGTTATTATCTTTGGGACATTTAATCTTCCTTGTTTAAACTCACTTATAGGATAATTAAATTCTCCAAAAATGTTTTTTAATTTGTGAAGAAAATTTTCTAGTCCTTGTTTGTTCATTTGCCTATATGAAGAAACTACTGTTTTTCTTCCAATATGTCCATCTCCCATGAAATGAAATATTACAGAAACCATTTCGGGAGTTAAATATAATGGTATTTTTGGTTTAGTTATTGGATGTGATTTTCCAGTGCCTGTATAATATTCAATATTTTGTTCAATTTCTTTTAATTTTTCTTTATAGTCTTTTTTAGAAATTAATTTTGAAAATTCTATTATTATCCATAAGGGGATATTTATGTTTCTTAATTTTCCTTGATCTTTTTTTATACCTTTTTTCCAAGTAGAGAGGTGTCCTGTATTATAGCTTCTTTTTAAATTATATTTTTTTGCTTTTTGGTTTATAAAATTTAATAAATTAGTATTTGATCCTAAAACTTTTTTTATTTCCTCAAATATCTTTAACCTATATGCTCGATTTATTTTTAGAAAGGTTATTGTTGGAGGAAATTCCCAAATATGAATTTCTTTATATCCCATAATTATTTATGGCTTTTGGAGTTTAAGTAATTTGTGTATTGGGTTGTATGGGAATGTATTCTCAAGGATCGGAGAAATTAAATTTAATTTTGATCCTGGTCATATTTTTGAGAGGAGTATATTTCTTAAAGAGTTTGGAGTGCAGAGAACTTTAGGTGATTGGTTTTAGGGGAATAGGGCTCTAGCAAAATAAAACCCTACGACTATCGAAGCAATTGTAGAATATGCAATTGGAATTTCTAATTGAAAAATAATCATGGCAATATAAGGAACAAGGATTACTGCAGCCAAAAAGTGAACTACAACATGGTAAATATCTATTCTCCTTTCTTTTTTTCTTTCTTTATATTCTTCAACTTTAAAAAAAGAAGGTTTAATATTTAATTTATTTTTAGAAAGAAATAAATCTTCTAATTCAATAATTTCTAATTTGTTTTGTGGTGACATCTTTTTCCCTCATTTTTTTACCACCTCTTATTTGATAAATACTATTTCTTTCTCTCTTTTTGATTTTTTATTTCTGATAATTATCTCATTGCCCGCTTCTTTTTCCAACTCTAGATATTTAGTTAATTTTAAACTACTTCTTATAACATCAGAAATTGTATTTAATTTTAAACTTTTTCTTAACTCTTCCATTTCTTTTTCAGCTTCTTTAGATATATGTACTTGAATCCTCTTTTTTCCTACCATCTTAAAATAAAAATGTAATTTCTGTTTATAAACATTTGGATTCTGGAGTAAATATTACTCCTAAATGGAGCAAGATATTAGTACTTTTTAAATGAATAAATTTTATTAAATCTCTTTTCTTATTGTATTATATGGGTGTTCTTAAAAATAGGCCGGATTTGATTGTTGATCTTGAAAACTGTTTTGGAAAAAGAGTTTTTGCAATTATTTTTAACCCTGAATTTGAAGAAGGAATAAAGAAGGGAGATGAAAAATATTTTTATGATTTTATTCAAAGAATGATAGTAAAGGAAAATATTTATGATTGTATAATTCTTCTAAGTGGATTTGGGGGAAATTTATCAACTTCTATTTTTTGTGCGTCTCTTTTAAGAAAATATCTTAAAAGATACGAAGTTTTTGTTCCTTTTGTTGCAGGATCGTCTTTGTGTTATTTTATTCTAAAAGCAGATAAAGTTTATCTTGGAAATAAAACAAAAATAACCCAGATAGATCCAATGTTTGAGCATAATGATCAAATTTTAAGGGCAGGAGACCACATGAGCCATCCAGATCCAGAAATTAGAAATTTGTCCCACCTCTATTTTAATTCTGTTTATGAAAATTTGAAAAAAATTATTATTGAAAGACCAAATGTTTTTAGTAAAGATGTTTCTAAAAGAATTCTTTTTAAACAAGATCATTTATTCAAATTGGTGAGGTTTTGGATGAAAAAAGAATTCCATGAATCTTCTATTACCTTAAGGGAAATGAATAAATTGAAAATTAATTGTGCAAGCGTAAAAAAAGATGTTTGTGATATTGCTTCATCTCTCATAAAATTATGTTTAAAAGAGTTAAAAGAAGAAAGATTGAGATTTGCTATTCAAACATATAAAGTTGAAGAAGGATATCTTGGTGGCTTTTTTTATCCTTAATTCTTCCCACCAAATACCCTTTCAACAAAATAAGCACCAATTATGATAAATAACCTTATTAGCAGATAATTTTAATAATCTAAGAATTCTAGTTGAAATATGGCAATCTATTCACATTCTCGTATAAGCACTTTTGAAAATTGCCCTTATGCCTATAAACTTAGATATATTGATAAGAAAAAGCCTGAAGTTCCTACAACAATAGAAGCATTTATGGGAGATATGGTTCATCAAGCACTTGAGCATGTTTACAAGCTCAAGAAATTTAAGAAAAGAGTAGCTTTGGATGTTATTATTAAATTTTATAGAGATTTATGGGAAAAAAATTATTCTGATGATATTTTGATTGTTAAAGCAGAACAAGGTCTCAAAGCAGATAATTATAGGAAAATGGGTGAAAAGTTTATTTCAGATTATTATGAAAGGATGAAGCCATTTGAAGAAATGACTATTTTGGGTTTAGAGACTCAAGATAAAATGACTTTGCCAGATGGAAATCAATGGCATGTTAGAATAGATAAATTAGGTTGTGATTCAGAAGGCAACTATTATGTCTGTGATTATAAAACAAATGCAAGAATGAAAGATCAAGAAGAAGCAGATGAAGACAGACAATTAGCAATGTATTCTATTTGGGTTAAAGATAAGTTCAAAGATTGTAAATCTGTAAAATTAATCTGGCATATGTTGGCTTTTAACAAAGATGCTATTTCAGAGAGAACAGAAGAGCAATTACAAAAATTACAGCAGGAAATTGTTGAGACCATAAAAGAGATTGAATTTTCAACAAAGTTTCCAAGAAAACAGACAGCATTGTGTAATTATTGTGGATTTAAGTCAGAATGTCCTTCTTTTAAACATGAAGCAGAACTTGAAAAGATTGAAGATATTAAGAAATTCAAAGAAGACGAAGGTGTTAAACTAGTAGATGAATTTTCAGAGATAAAAACAAAGCTTGCAGAATGCAAGAAAGCAGAAGAAGAATTTAAAGATAATTTGATTAAATATGCTAAGCAATTTGGAGTTGATATTATTTATGGAAGTAATATGAAATGTTCTGTTAAGGAATTTGATAAGATTGTTCTACCTGAAGAAAAAGAGGAATTTATTAAGTTACTAAAAGACAAGGGGCTTTGGGAGGAATTTTCTATGATTTGTTATGGACGATTAAATAGTAGAATTGTTAAGGGAGAAATAGAAGACGAGATTAAGGGTAAGGTTAAGATTGAAAAGGATTTTAGAAT
>CAZDPO010000019.1:0-11044 GCA_964507595.1 Candidatus Woesearchaeota archaeon | reverse complement strand
TAGTTTGTGTTATAACTCCATTTTGAAAAATGGAGATTTCTATTTAGTTAAAAATAAGTTTTATTTATGAATATAATGAAAGAAGATTATGCTTTTTATGAACTTAGATTCCTTGCTAATTTGTTTCCTATAACACATAAATCAAAAGAAGATACTGTTGCAGACATATTTAATCATTGTTTAGATAATTATCTTTTAAATAAAGAACATTATTCTCTTAAAGAATCTAAAGAAGTTGCATTAGCCCAAACAAGAGAACATTTCACAAATGAAGCTGAAAAAATGAATATTTTATGTCTCAATTTTTCTAAGGTCTCAAAAAAATAAACAAGAACCTTTAAAAACAATTTTTCACTTTTTAATAAATGGAAGAAAACACAGAAAAAATTGAAGAAACAGTTGAAGAACAACCTAAAGAAAAGGTTGAAGAAACAACTGAAGAAGCTAAAGAGGTTGAAGAACCTGCTGCTGAAGAAACTCCAGCAGAACAACCTGAAGCAGTTGAAGAAACAACTGAAGAAGCTAAAGAAGATGAATCAACTGGAGAATCTGAAGATTCTGAGTAAATTTAATCTAAACAAAATTTTATTTTTATTTTTATTTTTTTAATTAGTTTTATATAATTAAATTGCATTATAAAAAGATGGAAAAAGAGGAAATTAAAAGAAATACAGGTAAAAGGGCTTTAGTTTTATTAATTGCTTTTTTTATGTTAGCTTTGCTTACAATGTATTGGATATTTCCCACAAACTCTGTTAATTTTAATTTTAAATCTCCAACCACATCTAATTTTAGTCAAAGTCTTGAAAAAGAAATGCAGTTTTACCATAATATGAGATTTGAATCTCCAAATATTACATATGAAATTGAAAATAAATGTTCACTTCAAAAAAGACAAGATATGAGACAAGCTTTTGATATAATAGAAAATTTAACTATTTTAGACTTTTCTTTTTCAGATGAAGGTATGATTCAAGTGTATTGTGAAAAGAAAAGTGATCAAGAACCAACTGAAAAAGGCTTTTTTATTGCAGGAGAAGGTGGACCAGTTAATGTTACAATTGGAAAATACTTTAATGTAATACATGGTGGAGAGATTATTTTAATTAAAGATTCTGATTGTGAGAGACCAAATGTTGCAATTCATGAATTATTGCATGTTCTTGGTTTTGATCATTCTGAAAATGAAAATAATATTATGTACCCTGTTAGTAAATGTAAACAAATAATTGGAGAAGATATGATAAATAAAATTAATGAAATATATTCTTATCCTAGTTTACCTGATTTGGAGTTTGATAGTGCTTCTGCTCAAATGAAAGGAAGAGTGTTGGATTTAAATTTAACAATTAGAAATGAAGGATTAGTAGATGCAGGTGAATTTGAAATTATTGTTTATGGCGACGGTAAAGAGATAAAAAGAATTCAATCTGAAGGCATTGGAGTGGGTTATGCTCAAAAGATAACAATTACAAACAATATAATTACAAGATTAAAGATAAACTCGATGGCATTCTCTATACAAACAAACTATGAAGAAATCAACAAAGACAATAATGAAATCGCTTTAGATCTTATTGAATAAATCAATCATCTAAAACTTGCATAAAGTCTTCTAGCTCTCCATCCTCTTCCACACTTTCAAATTCTTCGTTATCAACCATTTTTAAAACACCTTTTTTATTAATTTTTTATGGTCAAAACTCTTTTTAAACTCTTCTATGTGATTGAATATATTTTTTAAAAGACAATAGATTTAAAAACTAAAAAATTACTCAAGATTAAATCTATTTAATTGCTTTTGGAAATCTACATTTGCTTTTTGGAAAACCTCAGAATAGGCTTGCGTATTTTTATCCTTATCAAAAGATTTACCATTATAATAGAAAAAATCTACTATCCCATCACTATTTTCATCTATAAATAAATCATATTCAAATCCAAAGTAAGATTGCTTTTGTAAATAACTAAATTTAGATAAAGTATCTATAGTTAAAGTTGTTTTACCAATAATTCCATTCATTTTCGTCATTACTTTTTTTTGACCCAATTGTATAATTAGCATTGTGAAAATGAAGAAAATTAAATGCTGCTAATGAGGCCAAAATAGTTGTTGGCACAATTACAGAAGCTAAAAATCCCTTCCCAATATTTTTAATTAAATCTTTTTTCATTAAATTTGGAAAAATAGACTCTATTTAAAGATTATTGTGGTAATAAAATAAAATCCCCTTACCAGAAACAGAATAAAAGTGCTCATTTACACATAGAATCGGTTTCAATTTTTGAGGTGGGAAAATTAAGATTATTTTTTTGAACATAAATATTTATAAACATAAACTAAATTTTAAATTTAAAGTAATTAAAATGGAAAACCGAAATGTTGAATATATAAAATCGCATGTTGAAAGTGATCTTGAATTAAATAGGAAAATGAATGATAGAGATTATTCTGGAGAACTTGGAGCAATTTTAAAAAAGTATTTAATTAATATGGATAATGAAGATGCATTAGTTTTCGGAGGCATCATGGAAGTTGGAAAGCTTGAAGAAAAACTAAGCGCTGAAACAGGGAAAATGGTTAGTTTTCATGAAATAAAGAAGTGTGGGCTTGCAATTAAAGATATGCTGAAAGAAGCTGATATATCTGGAATCACAGAAATTCACAAATATGCTAATGAATTATTAGCTAAAGCAACAGAATAGTTAAATTATTATACTAAATTTAGACCACGCCGGGAGAGTGGGGGGAATTTATTTTTTTACTTTATAAGTAAATCTATCTGCATCATGGATTGGGTCTACGGCAGAAATTTCTAGATCTTCGCTGTAATTAAAAAAAGTCATACTTGGAACTCTGATTATGGGGGTTTCTCCACAATGGTCTTTATTTACTGCTGTAAAATAAGGGTTTGTATCTTTTTGAGCAGGATAAATCTCTATTAATTTTCTTGAATTTTCCATTCCTCCAAATATTCCATTAATACCGTGATTCTTTTCAAATTCTTTATTAGTTAATTTTCCAGTTTTAAAACTATTTGGCACAAATCTTATTTTCTTATCCTTACTATAAATTACTTGATTTTCTTCACAAGACCCCAGTTTTTCTTCTAAAATTTTGAAGCTATATTTCTCAGGCACACCATTCTTCATTGAAGGCTCATCAACTACAAACATTCCTTGTTTGAAAAAATAAACTAGGGTGTTCCCTGTAAGTTGCCAATATGGTTTTTTTATTAAAGAATGTATCTCTCTAGAATTTATGTCTTCTAGATTTTGTGCAGTTTCATAAAGTAAATCTGTTAGTTCTGGTAAAAGAGGCATTCTATAATCTTTGCCATAATCTTGTTCTGTTAAGTTTATAAAACTAGCCATTCCAATAGGGTTAGGATTAAAAATTAACTCTGCCTTTCTTAAATGGATTAATTTATCTTCTTTTTCCATATTAATTTTATCAAGCTATAATTTATAAATCTTTCTAATTGTCATCACTATAAAATGAGAAAATTATCCCCTTACCAGGAATCGAACCTGGTTCTCTCGGGCACTGCTTAAATTGGCTTTTGGGGTTTCATAGTAATCATAAATTGAATCTCCACCTTAGATTGCAATAATCTACAGCCAAGCGCTCTAAACCGTTGAGCTATAAGGGGATACAAAAATCAGAGGCAAGATTGATTTTTAAAGTTGTTGTTTAGAGCTTTTCAAATTTAACTCCTCCTCAAAATAATTATAAATTAAATTTCATTAAGATTTATATGGAAAAGCAAGTGGCATTAAGAGTGATATTTTTTATATCTCTAGTCGGTGTTTTATTTTTAGGATATCTTAGTTTTACAGAAATATTCAAACAGGTTTGTGCTCTTGGAACAGGCACATGTTCAAATGTATTTCGTCTTCCTGCTTGCGTGTATGGTTTAATTATGTATTTGGTTCTTCTTATAATATCTATTCTTGGGCTTAGAAGTAAAAAGTAGTCTCAATTAAGAATATTTTAAAGGATAATAATTCTTATAAACTACTACAACCAAAAAAATATATGCCAAAATCAAAACTAGAGGACATATCTTTTGTTGATTTAAGAAATCCCAAATCTCATTCAGATCCTTCTATAAAAGAAAAACAACAAATAGAAAACAATAGAATAATTGATAGTTCTGGGATAGCACCATATATTGTTTTGAAAAGATATCCTATTGTTGGTAAAGGAATATTCTTGGATTTAAAAGGCCCAAAAGGAATTACTCGTGGAGTCTATGACAGATATGCTACTAATTACCCTCTTGAACACCTTGGGAGCGAACCTATAATTAGAAAATTAATCAAAAGACTCTGACTTTTTAACAATCTGATCTGCTACAAAAAATGATTTATTTGAACTTACTTCTTTAATCTTACCTTGTTTTTCAAATATTGCAGTTGTTTGAGGTAGAGCAAACTTTCCTAAAACCCCAACCTTTGAATAGATTATATATGATAATACTCTTCTTTCTCCTTCTTCTAATTTCTCAAATGACCATTCAATTCTTTTCTTTGCTTCATCTATTTTCGAAGGTCTTTCATTTAAGAATTTCTCATATATTTTTACTAAAGGTGGTAATCTGTCTACAATATTAACTTTTTCTAAATATTTTCTTGAACTAACAAATATAGTAACTTTTAAAGCAAATTCCCCGCCTTTTGCTTTAATAAATGAAATTCTCTTTCTTAAGATTAAATCTTTTTCAGAATATCTTTTAACTAAAATTAAAATAACTATAAGTAAAATTAAGATTATTAATGGCAAAACCCAATTTGTTTTTACTTTTATCTCTAAAGTTTCTCCTGGATTTACTTGTTGGTTCCAAGTATAATATACTTTTGTACCTTGTCTATCTATTACTGAAGGTTCTGGATTAAATGTCGTAAACATTCTAGAGATTATATTCTTCTTAACAGTTGTTGTAGAATCTTCTATAGAGTTTCCTTCATTTATTTTTTCAATTATCTCTATATTAATTATAACTCCATATTCTGTTTTCTTTGTTTTTAATAAATCCTTTTCAACAAATTTAATTTGAGATTCTAAATTTGCAATAACATCTTTATATATTATTTCTGCTTTCATAGTATAGAAACCTGCTAATAATTTATTAAAATCATCTTTGTTTAAATTAATCTCAAATGTTTTTTTCTCCTCTGAATCTAAAGAAAATTTTTGATCTAATGAAAAGAATGGAGAATCTAAAGTTGCCTTTAAATCTTTAAAATTTGTTGTTAATTTATTTTCTATATAAATTGTTATTGTTCTTGATTCTGGATCTATTTCTTGAGCACCAATTTCAAATGCATCTTTTAAATCAACTATATTTATTGTTATTTTTTTATCTAATTGAGATTTATCTGTTGCCTGGATAAAATATTCTAGACTTGAAAAACCCCTTAAATTATAATCTTGTCTAGGATATGCTTTTAATTCTATTTCTTTTGTTTCTCCTGCTAAGATTTGAATTCTATTAGAAGGTTCTATTCCTTGTCCAAAAAAAGTATAAAAAAGAAAACTATCTGTATCTCCATTATTTGTTACATTTAAATTAATAGTTGCAGGTTCACTAACATCTACAACCATAACTTCATTAGAACTTGTTTTTTGAATATCTAAATTAATTGCTAAAACAAATGGTAAAATCATTAAAATTCCTAAAATAACTAATATCTCTTTTCTCATAGATTAAATAAGAAATATTGGATTATAAACATTTCTGTGTTTTTAGAGATTATTTCTTTCCTTCAAGATCTAGATAACTTTTTGCTTGACCTGCAAATTCATCACATTTTCCAATTAAATAATCTTCAAATTGGTTTACTCTTTGAGTCACAACCCATTTTTCATAGACAGACCTTAGAAACTTTAGAAAAGGAGTTGTTTCAAATTTTCCCTTATAATCTCTCATCAAGATACCTTTTACAGTGACCTTGACATTTCCTTTATTTGTTTTAATTTTATTACCATCTTGATTGATTTCCACATTAGATAATCTTAAGATATGAAACTCTACCTTCATTTGAACTTTAAAATAATCTGTTAATTCCTTTGTTCCTGCCCATTTAACTTTAATTTCTTTTTCATTTCCACCTATTTTCTCTTCATATTCTGATTCAATTACAGTTAATCCAATTTCTTCTGTTAACCATTTATAACAAAATTGATAAAAATCTTTATATGAGAAAACTCCATCATATTTTACTTTAGTTGCATATATTTCTTCGGTTTCAGCCATTATATCACCTTATAATTTAAAAACAAGAATAGTATTTAAATATTCTTCGGAACTATAAATTTACCACAATAATCTTTAAATATTGTCAATGTTAGAAAAAACTATGGATAAAAAAATTAAAGATTCAAAATTAGCAAATACTTTAATAGCGTTAAAGACAAATCCAAATAATTCCATTATAGAACAAGAAATTGTTGATATTTTTAATGGTGTTGGAGAGAAAAAGAAGCATGTTGCAACAATCTATACAAGAGATAAATATATTGAATTTCATGGAGAATATACTCAAATAGCTTTTTTTATAGATGAATTAAAACCTCTTATAGAATTGTATGGAATTAAAAAGACAAACTTAGAGTAGATTTTACCACAATAATCCTTAAATAGTTTTTATATTAACTTTAAACATGACAAAGACTCCAGAACTCATGCCAGATGATATTCAAAGACTTATTGGAAGAGATGCTCAAAGAAATAATATCTTGGCTGCAAAATTAGTATCAGATATTGTAAAAACAACTCTTGGTCCAAAAGGAATGGATAAAATGCTTGTTTCTCCTACAGATGAAATTATTGTTACAAATGATGGAGTTACTATTTTAACTCAAATGCAAATAGAACATCCTGCTGCTAAGATGATGGTGGAAATAGCAAAAACACAAGAATCAGAAGTTGGAGATGGAACAACAAGTGCTGTTATGATTGCAGGTAAATTATTAGAAAATGCAGAAAAATTATTAGATCAAAAAATCCATCCAACAATTATAACTAAAGGATATAGGTTGGCAGAAGAAAAAGCTCAGGAAATATTAAAAGAAATTTCATTAGAGATTGGTCCTGAAAACTTAGATGTTCTTAAACAAATTGCAAAGACAGCTATGACTGGAAAAGGTGCAGAAGATTCAAGAGAAAAGTTTTCAGATATAATTGTTACAGCAGCTAAGACTGTTTTAGAAGATAATAAAGTTGATCTGAAGAATATTAAAATTGAAAAGATAAAAGGTAATGGTGTTAAAGACGGGGAATTAATCTCAGGTATTGTTATGGATAAAGAAAGAATTTCCCAAGATATGCCTAAAAGAGTTGAAAATGCAAAAATCTTGCTATTAGATTTCCCATTAGAATTAAAAAATCCTGAAATTAGCACAAAAATATCAATAACTTCGCCTTCACAATTACAAAATTTTATTGAAGAAGAAGAATTTGAAATCAGAAAAATGATTGAAAAAATTATTGTATCTGGTGCAAATGTTTTGTTTTGCCAAAAGGGAATTGATGATTTTGCCCAATATTTATTGGCTAAAGAAGGAATTTATGCTTGTAGAAGAGTTGCTAAAAGTGATATGGAAAAAATATCAAAAGCAAGCAAAGCAAAAATAATAGGTAATATAAATGAAATCTTTCCCGAACATCTTGGAGAATCTAATATTGTTGAAGAATTAAAAACAGGTGAAGAAACTTTTACATATATTCGGGGATGTAAAAATCCTAAAGCAATTAGTATTTTAATTTATGGTGGCACAGATCATGTTTTAGATGAAATTGAAAGAGCATTTTTAGATGGTTTGGGAGATGTTGCTTCTGTTTTAAATAATAGGTTAGTTGTTCCTGGAGGAGGAGCAATTGAAATTGAACTTGCAAAAAGATTAAGGGAGTTTGCACAATCATTACAAGGAAGAGAACAATTAGCTGTTCAAGAATTTGCAAATACTTTAGAATTTATTCCTTCTACTTTAGCAGAAAATGCAGGTTTAGATCCTATTGATGTTTTAACAGAATTAAAAGCAAGGCATGAAACAGGTGAAATGAATGCTGGATTAAATTTATTTACAAATAAAGTTGAAAATGTAATTGGAGCAAAAATAATCGAACCATATAAAATTAAAAGTCAAGCTTTAAGTTCTGCAACAGAAGTTGCTATAATGATTTTAAGAATTGATGATGTGATTGCTTCTAAGCCAAATAAAAGAGGAAATATGAATGATATGGGAAAAACACCAGATTATTTTGGGGGTTTAAATTGAGATGCCCTTTCCAATCCCTAAGAAAAAATATGATCCTTTAAATTCTTTTGAACAATCTAAGATATATCTTGAATTAAGTGTTTCAGATAAAATCGAATTCTTAGAGATGACTAAAAAAAGACATTGTATTGAATGTAAATTTTGTGCTGAAAATGGTCCTCCTAAAGGCGATTTAAAGGATATAGATTTGACACGTATATATTTAGATAAATTATGTAAAAAATTTGCAGAAAATCCAAAATTAGTTGAACAAAAAATAGAATTATTAAAGAATCAAAGATAAATTTAAAATTGATTAATCTTAAAAACTAAAAAAAGCCCGAATTAACATAGTCAATATTGCTATCCCTGCAATAACTATTATTAATACTTTTAATAATTCTAATATTTCATCTGCTGGGTTTTTTTTTCTCATCTTTTAAACGATTTTTTTTCAAAATAATCTAGCTTTGCCTCTATTTTAGAAAGCCTCTCATATATTTTAAACCTTTCTTCATTCTTTTTATTTAATTCTTCTTGATTATTGATAAAAATGTTAAATTCTTTAAATTTATTAGATACAATTATAAATAAGAGTATCAAAAATACAAACCCAATTACACCCAACATAACCCATACTTGTTCGTTTGGAGAATCTGTAAAAAATGGTATGAAGAATACAGAAATCCCTACTAAAATACTTACAACAAAGCCCGGAATACTTTTTTTATCCACTAAGCATATAATTTATCTGGATATTTAAAAATTTATATACTCTAAACATAAAATAAATCTATGCATTATCATATAATCTTAACTGAACGTTGTAACCTTAAATGTAAATATTGCTATGAGAAGTCTATGAAAGAATTTGAAAATGGTTTAGAAGATAAATGGGAATTTGATGAAAACACTCCTTTTGATTCTGAAGTTAAAATTGAAGAACTTAAAAAATTTCTAAAGCCATCTGATACTCTGATATTTTATGGTGGAGAACCTCTTGTTATGTTAAATAAGATGATTGAAATTATAGATCATGTTGATTGTAGATTTTGTATTCAAACAAATGGAATGTTATTACATGAAATTCCTGAGAAATACCTCATGAAATTAGATAAAATGCTTATTTCAATTGATGGGGATAAATTAAGAGATAATGAAAATAAAGGTTTAATTCATTATGATAAAATAATTGAAAATATTAATTTAATAAAAAAGAAAGGATATACAGGTGAAATTGTTGCACGTATGGTTATTACTCATCCAGATGTTTATGAACAAGTTCTAAATATTCTGAACTTAAATCTATTTGATTCTATTCATTGGCAAATTGATGCTGGTTTTTATAAATTTGATTTTAATGAAAAAGAGTTTAACAAGTTTGTTACAGAATATAATGTCTCAATTTCAAAACTTTTAGATTATTGGATTAATGAGATAAAAAAATCAAATATAATTAGATTGTATCCTTTTTTTGGGATCTTAAATAGAATTAAAGCTTGGGATAAAGAAACCAAACTTCCTTGTGGAGCAGGACATAATAATTTTACAATTAATACTAAAGGGGATTTATGTGCTTGTCCAATTATGAATTCTGTAAAGAATTTTTATTGTGGTTCCATTGGTAAAGGAATTGAAAAAAAGAAATATATAGAAGATCAAAACTGCGTAAATTGTTCTGTATTTAACATCTGTGGGGGTCGTTGTTTATATTGGAGAGAATCTAAACTTTGGCCTGTGCAGGGAGAGGAATTAGTTTGTAAAACAATTAAACATTTAATTCATGAATTAAATGTAAAAACAAAAGAATTGAATTTAAATTCTCAAGATTTTGAATATGAGCGTTACTTCGGTCCTGAGATAATACCATAAAGTTTGGTTCTTAGATATGTTCTAATTCCCACTACAATCTGTTTTTCCAAATGTAGAGGGAAAGATTATTCCATAAAAATCCATTTAAAATTATCTTCTAATTGTTTTTCTGTTTTCTTTTTTGGAAATTTCCAAAGTTTAGCTATAATTTTTATTGATTCCACAATAAAGCCAGATTCATTTTCTCTAATATCTTTATAGGGTGAAAGAAAAGGAGTATCTGTTTCTGTTAAAAATCTGTCTTTAGGAAGAATTAAAAGCATTTTTTGAAAATGTTCACTTCTCACAACATTTGTTGGTATTGAAAAGTATGTGTTTTTATCGACCTGTTCTAATAATTTTAATTTTCCGCAAAAACAATGTAGTATTTTAATCAAGTTTGGATATTGGTTTAAAATTTCTATTACTTCTGATTCTTGCTTTCTTGAATGCACCATAACTGGAAGATTTAATTCTTGAGCAAGATCTAATTGTTTTCTAAATATTTGCTCTTGAATCTTTAAATTTAATTTTTCTGTTGAATCTAATCCAATTTCACCTATTGCAATTATGTGCTTTTTATGTTCTCTTACAAATTTCTCAAATTCGTGATATTTCTTTAAATCTAAATTCTCTTCTGGATAAAGTCCTGCTGCAATTTTAATTAAAGGATATTTATGTGCTAATTCAAATATTCTCTTAAGTGTCTTTAAATTAACAGAATTTATTATTATTACTCCAATTTTATTTTTAATAGCATTTTTAATAACCTTTGCTATTTTCTCATCAGAATAAACATCTAGGTGGCAATGGCAGTCATATATCATTATAATAATCTTATCATATATAAGTTTAAATAATTAGTTTTTTATTATAATGACCTCCTCTCCACACTAAAGTGTGGAGTTTCCATGATGTGCTGATTGATTT
>CAZDPO010000018.1:1854-12357 GCA_964507595.1 Candidatus Woesearchaeota archaeon | reverse complement strand
AGAAAAGATCACTGTGTGATTATAATGGTAATTGTAAAAATATGGCATATAAAGAGGTTTATCCTTCACTTATAAATAAAAGTAAAAAAGGATGGAGTTATTTATGTAGAAAACATTTTAAACAAGAGCAAAAGAGATTGAAGAATAGATTGCCTTATTGCTCAATTTAATTTTTCTCCCCATCCCCACCCCACCATCTATCCCCACCAATAATTACACTATCAACAACTCTAATTCCTAATTCCTCTCCGATTTGTTTTAATCTTTGAATTATTTCTTTGTCCTCTTCACTGGGACCGGGGTCTCCTGACGGATGATTATGAACAAGAATTATCTTAGATGCGCTGTTCTTTATGGCTGGTTTAAAAACCTCTCTGGGATGAACTATTGAAGCGTCAAGAATGCCTTTACTAATCAAGTGTTCTCCTATTATGTAGTTTTGAGTATTTAACATTAAAACATAGAAATGTTCTTCTTTTTTGTCTTTTAGTCTTTCGTGAAAATAATGAAAAACATCCTCTGCGCAGGTTATTTTTTTAAGTGGAATTTTAGATAATGTGTGTCTTTTTCCTAGTTCAGCCATAGCTAATATCTGCATGGCTTTGCTTGGTCCAATTCCTTTTATTTTTTCAAGTTCTTTTAATGAACATTCAAATAGTTTGTCTAAACCATATTCTTTTATTAATCTATTAGATACATCTATTACATTTTCATTTATAGTGCCTGTTCTTAGAATAATTGCAAAAAGTTCTGCATCGCTAAGAGCTTCCGGACCTTTTTCTAAAAAACGTTCTCTAGGTCTATTTTGCTCTGGGAGGTCTTTTATTTTCATAATTAAATGTAGGGGTTAGAAAGTTATAAATCTTTAATTTCAAAGTATTTTATAAAGTATAATTGTTTATTTTGTTATATGTTTAAGAAGGAAATAAGATTAAATCCAGAAGAAATTAGGATAGAAAAGATTGGAGAATCTCATAAGGAGTTTATAAAAAATTTTGTTTCTTATGAGCCAGAATTGATGGATTTTCTTAAAGAAGATGCTCTAAATCAACAACAAAGAAAGATTTCTGTAACTTATCTTTGGTTTCTTAGAAAAACAAATGAACTTGTGGCCTATATTACTATTTGCCCAGATTGTATTAAATTAAAGGGAATTAATGAAGAATTATCCAATCGTTTTAGAAGGAAAGGAATTAATTATAAGACTCTCCCGGCTTTGAAGATTGGAAGATTATGTGTTCAAGATAAATTTTTAAAAATAGGGGTTGGTACACTTCTTATACAATTTGCAATTAAAATTGCTGTAAATATGAGTAAAGAAGTTGGGTGTAGATTTATCTATTTAGATGCTAAAAGAAATCAAGATTCAAAAAAAGATGCAATACATTTTTATAAAAAACTTGGATTTAAGATATATAAAGATAGAAATAAAAAAGAAACCCCAATGTATTTAGATATATTAAGTTATATAGAAGAATTAACAAACAGATAATAATTTCATATTTTGTTTTATTTCTTTAGCAAATTTTTTTTGTTGAGAATTTACTTTAGATTTCTCTATAATTATCATTTGTTCAAGGAATTTATCTGCTTCTTCTCCTGTTAGTTCTGGGGTGGATTTTATTGGTTTTGCCATCTTATCTTAAGGTGTTTTTTGTTAGTATTTAAATATTTCTATGTTTTTTTCCCACTTAAACCCTTGTTATGTTCTACAAGAAATTAAATTAAAAAAAGTTTATAAACATTTCTGTACACTGGAGATCACATATAAAAATTATATGTTTTTTTTGAATATATATGGGTCTTTCGGTCCCTCAACCAATCCTCTTCTCAGCAAAATAAAGGTTAATTATAAAAAATAATAATTCTTAGAGAGATTAAGTTAAGGAAATAGTTATCTGTATTTGTACGTCCACATAGAAATATTTATAAACAATGTGCCCCTACACTTTTTATGGCATATACAGAAGTTAAACAAAGAAATGGTAAGAAATACCTATATAGAGTGAGAACTCTTAGGCAAAAAAATAAATTCAAAAAATTAAGAATCTATTTAGGTAAAGATATTTCTAAATTAGAATTGCAAGAGAAAGAGAAACAAGCAGATAAAGAACTTTTAATTAAAACAAAAAAAGAAAAATTAAAAAAATTAAATGAACTTATTTTAAAACTAAAAAAAATTCTTAAAGAGCACAATATAAAAAGAGCAGGGATTTTTGGAAGCTATGCAGAAGGGGAGCAAAAAAGATATAGTGATATTGATATTTTAATTGAACCAACAAAGAATATGGGTTTTAATTTTGCAGGATTAGAAATAGAATTATCTGAAAAATTAAATAAAAAAGTAGATTTAGTTAGCTATAATGGGTTAAGTCCTTTTCTCAAAGAAAGAATCTTAAAACAAGAGGTAAGGGTAATATGATAAGAAAAGATAATTTTGTATTTATTGAGCATATTTTAGACAGTATTAAAGATATAGAATCTTTTACTGAAAAAGTTTCAAAACAAGAATTTTTTGAAAACAAAGAAAAACAAAATGCTGTTGTTAGGAGTTTGGAGATTATTGGTGAAGCTTCTAAAAATATTTCAGAAGATTTTAAAGGAAAATATAAAAATATTGAATGGAGAGAGATAATTAGAACAAGAGATAAAATAATACATCATTATTTTGGAGTTGATTTAGAGATTATTTGGAAAATTATCAAACTAGATTTACCTGTTTTGAAGAGGAGATTAAAAGAAATATTTGAAATAAAAGGGAGATTAAATTAAAGAGAAAATGAGTAGTTTGAAAGTTCATTGTGCAATAAGTAAAAACAAGGCAAAATTTATAAATAAAATCCATCACAAGACAGCAATTGAAAATGTATGTACTACAAAAACACAAGGTTTAAATAAGTGTAGTACATAGAAAAAATATGGTAGTTGAAAAGAAAATCAATCTAAAAGGTAAAGAATACTGGATACTTATTCACTCTGTGAGAAAAGGTAAAAAAGTAATCCAAAAGAAAAAATATATTGGGAAATTTCTTCCGCCTAAAAGAAGGTTAGAATATTTAAAAAAGGAATTTTTAAAAGAACTTTCTGGACAAAAATATCAATATTTTTCAGCAGAAGATTTAGAGAAGATTGAAAATAAAAAAAATAAATACAAACAAGAATTAAGAAAATTAAGTAAACTTGAAAAAGAAAAGAAATTAACTGAATTTGGAATAAGGTATACTTATGATAGTAGTAAATTATCTGGATTAAAAGTTACTTTAAGGCAGACCTTTTTGATTTTACAAGAAGGAATTATGCCTAAAGATTTTAAAAATTTGAGAATAGCTAAAGAACTTGAAAACCATGAAAAAGGATTTTTATTAACTACAAAATATAAAGGGAAATTTGATATTAAATTTATTAAAAAATTACATTCTGTATTATTTTCTGGAATTGATAATGAAATTGCAGGAAAACTAAGAGATGAATTAAAAAGAAATGTAAAAATAGCAGGAACATCTTACATCCCTCCAAAATACCAAGAATTGAAGAAAGAATTAGATAATTTCTTTAAATGGTTCAAAGTAGAGAATAGAAAACTGCACCCTTTAGAATTAGCCTCATTAATTCATTTAAAATTAATTTCAATTCAACCTTTTGTTGATGGAAATAGCAGATTATCTAGATTATTAATGAATTGGATTTTATGGAAAAAAGATTATCCTTTAATAGATATTCCAATAGAGGATTTAGAAAATTATTATGATGTTCTTGATAAATATCAAATTGAGAGAGATGAAAAACATTTTGTGACTTATATTAAAAAAAGATATTTGATTGAAAATGATAATTAAATTTAAAGAGTATAAGCGATGCTCATGGATCTGCTACAATGACCCTGTACTCGGCGTGAGCGTGTCCCTTTCTATATGTTCTTAGACATAAAAGATTAGCAAATTATAAAAAACTCCTAATCTTAACAATATAATGAACTCTAAGTTTAAAACAGCAATAATAGTTGTTTTGATAATATTAATTCTTGCAATTATTGGATTGGTTGTTTATTTTCTTATTCGAGCAAATGCTCCTGCAGATTTTGTTCCTGGTCAAAGTTGTGATATGAATACCTATAATTGTGGAGATTTTCAATCTCAAGAGGGTGCTCAATCTATGTTTGATTTATGCGGTGGTGTAGAAAATGATATTCATGGTTTAGATAAAGATGGTAATGGGATTGCCTGTGAGAGTTTGAGTTGAGTATAATAATTCTTAAAAAGCTTTTTTTAATTTAAATTAATATGAAAGAAATAACAGATGTATCTAAGATAAATAGGTTATGTTTGTTAGATGAAATTAGTTTTTATTCTGTTTATATAATTGGTGAAGAAGTGAGAGAAAGTGGTAAAAAGAAGGGTCTTTTTGGAGGGAGTTTTAAATCAGAACAAGATGATGAAACTTATTTTGTATTGGCAAAACCGATAGGAAAATCTTCTCTTATAATTTTATCTTATAAAACAAGGGAGCAAAGAATAGAGACTCTATTTAGTAAGGCATTTGAGTTTTCTTATTTTAATGTTAAAAATAAGGAATTACTGAAAAAAACATTATCTGATAAGTTGAATTATCTTAAGAGGGAGTTAGCAAAACCTTAAAAATAAAATCATTCTAATCAATCTAAGAGGGAGGTGAGATAAATAATGGATAATATGAAATTTAAAGTGTGTGCTTTTATTGCTGGTGTATTCATAATTGTGTTTACATTTATACAATGGAATCCTGCTAAATGGATAATCTTTGCATTTGGTATTGCATTAGTATTACACAGTTTTATGAATAGAGATATGGCTGGGGGTTGTTGTACAACAAAAACTCCTGTTGCAAAGCCAGTCCCTGCAAAGAAAAAGAAATAAATTTATTTTTTAATTTTTAATTTTTCTTTTTGTTATTTTTAAATATTATTTTTAGATAGATTTTTATATGTAATTCTTTTATATTCTTTATGCAAAAGAGAGGTATTTTATTATTTTTAGTTTTAATCGCAAGTATGTTTCTTTTTAGTTTTGTTTTAGCAGTAGATGATAATTCTACAAGTCCTGTATGTACTGATGATGATGGGGGAATAGTTTATGATAAACAAGGAAATACAATTGGATTAAATATTAACAATAATTATACAATGTTGAGTTTAACAGATAGATGTTTTAATGCAACTTCAAGTGTAAATGGAAATGAATTTACAACAGATAATTGGTTGTTAGAAGGGTATTGTAATGGAAGTTATGCTTTTACAATAGATTATTTATGTCCATATGATTGTGTTAATGGTGCTTGTGTTGATGCTCTTGTTTTAAATGCAACATGTACTGATTCAGATGGTGGAAAAGATTATTATGAAAGAGGAACAGCAATTGGATTGTATTTTTCTAATAATAGTACAATAACTCTTGAAGATGAATGTTTTACATTTGGAGGAAATTCAAATTGGCTTTTAGAAGCATATTGTGATGGAATTTACGCTTATACTATAGATTATCAATGTGATTATGAATGTGTTAATGGAAAATGTGTTGATGAAGATCCTCAAAATGAAGATTGTTTTGATTCAGATGGTTTAAATTATTTTAACAAAGGAAGTGTTAAAGGAATGCACAATGGAAATCCAAATTGGGTGTATAAAGATAGTTGTTCAGGAGATTATGTTGTAGAAGGATATTGTGAAGATAATGAAGCATATACAACAGATTATTTATGTGCTTATGGTTGTGATAATGGAGCTTGTATAACAACTGTAATTGGAGAAGATCTTAATTTAACTGGAAATAATAATAATTCTTTTGCTGAAGATAATTGGTGGATTCTAATTTTAATTGGATTGATTGTAATTGCATTTATTATTATGTTTGTTGTGATAATTAAGAGAAGGAAGTGATTTTTTTTATCTTAATTAAGAACTAAACATTTAAAAGTTGTAAATTCTTACTTTCTTACATAATGGAAATAACAAAAATAAGTTCAAAAGGACAAATTGTAATTCCTTTAAAAATAAGGGCAGAGTTAGAGATAACTGAAGGATCTGTTATTGCAATAGAAAGAATAAGGGATCTTGTGGTGATAAAGAAAATAGATAATGATTTAGTTAGTCAATTTGATAAAAGTTTACAAGATTTGAAATCTGGAAAAATAAAAAGAGTTGCTTAATTTCTTAATAAACTTTTAATATATCTTTCAAATTCAGGTAAATATTTTATTATTTTATCAATTGTTTGTTGTTGCTCTTTTTTCCCTCCAAAAGCAACAATCAATACTGCAGATAATTCTTCATAAATCAAGTAATAAATTCTTTTTTCTTTTATTCTCTTTTCACGAAAAAATTTGTATCTTATCGAATCTCCAGTATATGGATTTTCTTTAAGTTTTAAAAATATTTTTTTAATTTTATTTATTTCAAAATTGGATAAGCTTGAGATTTCTTTTTCAAAGCTTTCAGTTATGTAAACTGCGTAAGCCATAGGATAATAATGCCAAATGACTAATTAAAATTATTGTTTTTTATTCTTCTTTATTTTGATTATATTCTTTTCTTTTTTCTGCCCATTCTTTATTTGTTTCACATTCTGGGTTAAAACAAAAAATCCAAGGTTTTTTTCCTTTTCTTAAACTCATTAACATTGGAAAATTACAAGATTCGCATATTTTATCAACTCTTTTTATTATTCCATTTGGTGGAAGAGAGAAAGTATTTTTACATTCAGGATAAGCATCACAGGCTATGAATTGTCTTCTGGTTTTTCTTGAATATGTAATTGCAAGGTTCCCTTTTTTACATTTTGGACATTGAATCAAAGTGTTTTCTTTTTTTTCAATTGCTCTTTGTTCTTCTTGAGCATCCATAAGTTCTGCACCTATTTTATTTTCTTGTTTTTCAAATTGGTGTGCTATATCTGTTATGGCTTTTTTAGCTTTGTTTAATATTTTTTCTTCTTTACCTTCTAAATCTTCTTTTTTAGCATCAACAATTTCATCCATTTCATCTTGTAATTCTTTTGTTAAGTTTTCATCAATAATAATTGGAGAATATTTTTCTAATGTTTTAATTAAAGACATTCCTAAGGTTGTTGCTTCAAGTGCTTTTTCTCTTACATATCCTCTATCATATAATGTTTCAAGAATAGAAGCTCTTGTTGAATTATGAACTAAAATATTTCCTTCTGTTATGAAGTTTGGGGAATTTTTTTCTATAGAGAGATCATAAACGTATCCAGAGTAATTTTCTATGGATAGCTCTTTTATAGGTATTTCATAAATTCCTTTTTTTATTTTATTGTAATTTATTTTCATACAGTGGTTTATGTATTTTGAATCTTTTTTATTCAAGTAAAAATTCCAAGCATATTGATTTTTTTTCTTTTTTAAAACAATCCCTAATTTTTGCAATCTTTGTAGGGCATATTTGATTTGAGAATGATTTAGTTTTGTTTCTTGTATTAATGTTTTAGTATCTTTGAATCTTTCAACTAATGCCAAACTGATCTTAGCACTATTTTGAAGTATTTTATAGTGGGGAGATCCACATTTTAATCCCGAATATAAGATTTTCTCTTTATAATTGTCAAATCCTACTTCATAAGCAAATTTTTCTATTTTATCCCTCCCACTTATTAAAATTGTCCAGCAATCAAATTTTTTCTGATTACAAGTGCTAATGCTTTTGTTTATTTTTGTTTCAATATCTAAATTTTTAAGTAATTTTTGGATCCATTTTATTAACTTTTCATTTGCAAGAGTTATTTTTACTCTAGGAGTATCAAATGAATTACAAGGCATTTTTTTTATAGATATTTTCTTTTTTGGTCTTAAATGGACATTTCCATCAGCATCAAAAAATCCTCTTAAAAAATCCCCAATAAATTCTTTTGGTATATTTAATGGTTCTTTTCCTTCTAATTTTGGAAACGCTTTGATCAAGACATAAGACATTACTGAATTCAAATTTACTTTATATTTTGATCCTAGATTATAAGCATAACAAGGATTTCCAAAAATATCTTTTGTGGTTTCTTTTAATAGTTCTACTGCTTTTTTTTCTGTTGTAGAAAATGAAATTGAATGTGATCCATTATATTTTGGACCATCATAGCTCCCATCTCCATAATAGTACCCTAAAACCCATGCAAGGCTTGTAGACCATTTTATAGGTAATTTTGATTTTAAAATCCCTTTATCTTTCTTGGAAGAAAATTTGTGTTTTATTTCTTTTTCATTTAATTTATATTTCTCACTAAATATATTTTCATTTATTATTTCTTGTCCTTCTTTGTAATTTTTTGTAATTCCAATTAGTTTATCTTTTATTTTAATTTCTTTTGCAGGAATTTCTATAATTTTATTGTTTCTAGAAATATAAATTAAGTGATCTTCTGTTAATTTTATTGTGGAGCAATCTGTCTTTATTTTAATTATTTTTTCTTCTTTTTTTATTTTCCTTTTTGAGATTAATGAAGGTTCTGTTATTAATGCAGATTCTTTGTCGAAAGAAATAGTTTTTCCACTAATTCTTCTAATTTTTAATTCTTTTTCTTTTGTTTCTTTTTCTCCTCTATTAAATATATCTCTTATTTTCTCTTTTTTTCCATTAAAAATTATTTTTGTGTTTCCAGTTAGACATTTTGTTCCTAAATTTCTTTTTTCTAATTCTGATAAAATTGAAGCTGGAGAATATCTTCTTGGGGGTTGGGTTTGTTTTTCTTCTGTTCTTTGATTAATTATTGTAACTTCCCCATTAACATCAGGCAAATCTAATTCTTTTAAATTTGAAGGATAAATATCTAACCAAGCTTTCTTTTTTATTGCAGATCCATTTGCAGAGAAAACTAGATTATTTACTTCTGCTGTTATTCTTTTTTTATCTATAATTGCATCTTCGCAGAATAAACATAAAAATCTTTTAACAATTAGATCATATATGTTTTCTTCATCTCCAGATAAAATCTGGGTGTTTCCAGTAGGATATATTGAAGGGTGGGCTGGATCTGTTTTTTCACCTTCAATTGGTTTATCTCTTTTAATTAATTTTGAAACTTTATATTTTGATTTTAATGTTTCTAAAATTGATTTATAATCAATTGAATCTGGAAGTTTTTGAGAAGAAGTTCTTGGATATGAAATTAAACTAGCTAAATAAAGTGATTGCGCTATTTTCAAAGTGTTTGAAGGAGATATTCCATAAATCCTGTAAGCTTCTGTTTGTAAGGTTGTTAAATTAAAAGGAGGGTTTGGGGGTAAAATTTGTTGTGTCTTTTTTGTTTGAGCTTGAGCTTTTTTACCAATTAAATCTTTGAATTTTTCTAATTCTTTTTTGTCCCAATTTGGGACCCCTTTGGGGCCGAAAATATCTTTAATGTATTTTAGTTCAACTTCTGGATCTTTTACAGTAATAAATACTTGCCAATATGGTTCTGATTTAAATGCTTGAATCTCTCTTTCTTTATCTACAATTAATTTTAATGTTGGACCTTGAACTCTTCCAATTGACATTATCTTGAATTTTCCTGTTGTTTTTATAGCATTCATTAAAGCTCTTGATAAATTTATTCCATAATACCAATCTAAATAATGTCTTGATTCTCCTGCAATTGCCTGACCCCAATGTATGTGCTTTGATTTTGTATCATAAGCTTTGTTTAGTTCCTTATCTGTTAAAGTAGAGAATTTCATTCTATTTGCATCTTCTTGTCTGCAAATCATTTTAACAACATTTATACCTATAACTTCTCCTTCAATATCAAAATCAGTAGCAACTGTAATTTCTCCTGCATTTTTTGCAAGTTTTAATAATACATCATAATATTTTTTTGAAAAATCACCTTTTCTTGCTTGAAAATTTGGAACCCATGAAATATCAAATGTTGGAACTTGAGAACCTGCATTATTTTGTTTTAATGTAAATAAATGTCCAACAGCACAAGCAACTACAAGGCTTTTTCCATTTCTATCAACTTCATAATATGCTATTCCATTAAGTGCTCTTTTTGTAGAAGTTCCTAAAGCTGCAGATATTTTTGCAGCTGCTTGAGGTTTTTCTGTTATAATTAATTCATATGAGCCTTTTTTTAAAAGTATTTTTGGAAGTATTTCTTTTTCTGTTTTAATTGTTGTTGTTTTTGATCTTTTAGAGGTTGTGAACTTTGTTTTTCTTTTAGTTTTCTTTTTACCAACTTTTTCTACTTTTTCAATTGATTCAGATGTTTTTACAGGTTTTTCAGTTGTTTTTCTTAGAAGAGCTTCTCTTGTGATTTCTTTTTCAACATTTTTTTCAGTTGAATGTTTTATACTAGTTTCATCCATTTGAAGGTAGCCTTCTATAGATCTTTCTTCTTTTGTTTTTTGAGGTTTTTTAATCATTTGTTCTAATATAATGGAGGAAAGGAATTATTTATAAATTGTTGTTTTTAGGAAAAAAGGAGTATAACAATGCTTTTAAACCTAAATTCTCTTTGAAAATCATTAAAATGACAAACAAAT
>CAZDPO010000018.1:0-1754 GCA_964507595.1 Candidatus Woesearchaeota archaeon | reverse complement strand
AACAATGCTTTTAAACCTAAATTCTCTTTGAAAATCATTAAAATGACAAACAAATTTAACTATACTACAAGAATAGTTGTAATAATTGCAATTCTTGCACTTTTATTTGGTTTAATTATTGGTGGAATATTTTCTATTTTAAATGAAAATGAAGATAATGGTTTTTATGATAATGGGCAAATGAAGATATCTGATTATACATATGGATATAATCTTGTTGATAATCATATGTATTTGTCTGAAATAGAATATAATTCATGTTGCAAAGATTGTAATGTTAAACCTAGGTCTGGGAGAACTGCGAGAATTGTTGGTGGTCAAATATCTCCTTTATAATTAAAGAGCATATAAATTAAATCCTGTACTTTGTATTTTTAATTCCTAAATTATTATCAATTATTACTCTAAATGGAATATATTGTATTTTTTCAGATTCTGTAAATAAATTAAATGATAAAAAAGGACAATATTTTTCTTGGTAATTTTTCTTTAAATTTTTAAATTCTTTATATAGTTGATTGCTTTTTGAGGGCATAATAATTGGATAGTTTGGGTTTTCTTCTAAAAAACTTTCTATTATTGAAATATCTATACGAACCATATTAAATATGTTTTTTGTTATTTTTTTAGATCTTTTATTTTTGATATTATTAATTATAGACATTTTTAAATTTCAAATATTGCTGCTTTTCTAGCAACATTCATTACCCTAGTTTTTCCTATTTTTTCATTTATTCCACCACCTTCGTGAATATGCCCGCAAATTAAAATATCTGGTTTAAATTTATCAATTGCTTTTCTTACTCCTCCTGATCCTGGAAAACCCAATAATTCCATTTTGCTTCCTCTTGGAGGGCAATGGGCAACCATTATTTTCTTTTTCAGATTTTTTATTTTTTCGTGTCCTTTACTTAATTCTCTATAAACTTGTTTTTCATCTTCATAAAATCCCCAATCAGTTGTTCCAGATCCAAAAAAACCTATTTTATCTTGTATGTGGTGTTTTTTATGTAAATCTATAACCCCTTTGTATACTTGTTCAAGTTCTTGAGACATTGTATCTGGGTCATGATTTCCATGAATTGTTAAAATTGGTTTTTTATGTTTAAGAAAAGGAGAAATAATTTCTTTTGCAGGTTGTCCAAACCAAGTAAAATCTCCTGCAATTATCACCATATCTACTTTTTCTTTTTCTGCTTTTTTAGCTAATTTTTTAGCTAAACCAGTGTCTCCATGAATATCAGCAATTGCCATTATCTTCATATTATCTAATCAAAGTTATTATTAATAAGTTTAACTATATATCTTAACTAGGATATTGTAACCATCTGTCTCTAACATATAGTTTTAAAAAGCTTTAAAAGGACAACCCTATCTGAATATATATATTGGAGTAACTATAATGGACGATAACTTTGACATCTTTTTCCGAAGAAAGCCGGCATTAATGCTGGTATCTTTGAAGAAGAATTCTAGAATAAGATATGGTAGCATTTTGGCTAAAGAAGTAGATTGCACATATAGCCATGCAGTTAAAATACTGCAAACATTGGAACACCTAAAGTTAGTTGAGTTTGACAAGAAAGGACGTATTAAATTAATCAAACTTACTAAGAAAGGAAAAGAAGTTGCTGATGCGATCGAAAATATTCAAAATTTAGTTAAGTGAGGTGATCGCTACTGCAAGCCCGTCGAGAATGGGTTTTTCTTAATTTGTTAATTTATTTTTTTATTTTTATTTTAGAAATGTTTAA
>CAZDPO010000017.1:7883-13953 GCA_964507595.1 Candidatus Woesearchaeota archaeon | reverse complement strand
AGCCACAACTGAGATTTTAATATTTGTTTCTTTTTTAAGGGTTTGAGAAGAGAATAAATTTATAACCTAAATAAAATTAATTCAAATTTTTATTAAGTACTTTTCTAGTTAAATTTAACCTTGCATTTCTTTTACTATCCAAATTAGTTTTTGATTCTAACATATTCTTATATCTCTCTAAAACCGGAATTAAAGTATGTGCAAGTCTTTGATAAAATAATCCCTCCAAAACCGCCTTTCTTTTTTCAGAAGTTCCAGCAAGATTCCCAAGAAACTCCCACATTCTATCCTGATTAGAATCTTGTTCTTTCAGTTTTGTGCTTAAAGCATTAGGAAAATCTTCAAAATATATTTTTATTTGGTATCGTTGCCCTTTTGTAATTCCTTGCTCCCGATAAAAATCTTCAACAGAAATTACTTTTTGGTGTTTATAAGAGCTAATATGCCCTTGCGTATTTACACCGTTTGTCCAAAATTTTCTACAAATACCAGCACTAACACATGTTTCTTTTTCATTTGGAAGGTTATAAGAACAATGTAGTGGAGAGTCTTCTCCTTTTATTCTCCCCATCTTCCACCCCCCCAACTCATAGACTTCCATAAGTTCTCTCCACTCTCTTAAAGTTAAAACGTGTATTACTGTATTCCCTAATATTTTTAACTCAACATTTGGCTTTTTCATAAAAAATATATAGAAAAATATTTTATAAATCTTCCGTAATGTTACCATTTTATAATAACAGGAGCCACAACTGAGGATTGAACTCAGGACCTCTACCTTACCGAGATAGCGCTCTACCAACTGAGCTATTGTGGCATACAAAATATATTAAAATACAGAATTAAAAATCTAACGTTTCTTTTTATGTGTTCTTAAAAAGATTAGAACAGAAACAAATATTAAAATAAACGCTGCTGCAATTGCACCTGTTATTAAAGCTCCAAGTCCAAATAAAACTTCAAGTATTGGATTTGAAGTAACAAAATATAATACAAAAAATATAATAAATGCCCCCAATGCTCTAATAAAATTAACTAGAGACTTAGTTTTCTTTTTCTTTAAAGAATCAGTATCTCTTGCAATAGGTTTTGATTTCTTTGCTTTTACAATCTTGGGAGCTTTCTTACTCACCTTTTTTTTAGCAACCATAATATATATTAGAATATATAGTTTTTAAACATTACTTTCAATCACATCCACTTTTTCCAAAAAGGTTCTTTTTTAACTTCTTCATTTACAACTGTCTCATTCATCTTTTTCCAATCTTGTTTAAAAGCATAAGCTGTAATAGACTTTAAATTCCCAAAAATTCCGCCAAGCCAAACAAAATATAATTTTCCTGCAGAAACCCAACCAGAAGTTGATTTAAGATCAATATCATTATTTTTTATAACAACTGAGAAACTAACATATGTAAATATAATTAACATTATTAACAAAATAGCAAACACTTTATGTTTCATTCTTTTAGCTTCAATAATTAACCAAATTGCCACTACCACCACTGCAACAATAATAAAAGTCACCCCAACTGCCATGAAAATAAAAGATATCCTCACTATAAAAACATTTCTTGTAACTTAAAGAAAATGAAGAATAGCCCTGCTCGGATTCGTGCTGAAAGTCTTAAGGACTTTCGCGTCGTACCTAAACAAGTTCACGCACGAAACAAGTTCGAATCTAAAAAACCTAAAAATAGCCCTGCTCGGATTCGAACCGAGGTCAATTGGCCCAGAACCAATTATACTTGGCCACTGTACTACAGGGCTATATTATATTATAATAAAAACAAGAAGAACAATATTTTTAAAGCCTACTTCTTTCAAATAATTTTTCACCTCATTTTGTCTGGACACGTAAAAAGTTCTATCCCTTATGATTTTGGAGGGAGAATAACCTAATTTAACAAAAAGATTTCTAGTATCTCTTAAAAGAGAAAAATTATGATTAACAAAGTTTAATCTTAAAAGATGAGAATCCCTTCTAGACATTCTATGAATACATCCATCAGTATCTATTAATCCTCTTAAACAGGCAACCATAAAACTATTCTTCTTATAAATCCATTTTGGGATAGTGGATTGATTAGCAATTTTATTTCCAGGATTAATTCCCATTGCAATAAAAAATTCAACAAGTTCTTTACTATAAATATCCAAAAATCTGCAACTAGAAAGCTTTCTTTTCAAGACTTCTTTAGATTTTAAATTAAATATCTTCTTTGTTAAACTCCTTAAATATAAATGATATTCTCTTTCTTTCTCGATATCTCCTGCTATTCTTATTCCATAAACCCCTATGTGTTTCTTTCCAATAATTTTCCTATGAAAATAAAGATGCCCATCTCCTAAAAAAGCCCCTATGAATTCTGCTAGATCTTCATCAAAACAAATTTCAGGTAACTTGATTCTATTTCCAGGGGAATTTTTTCCTCCTTTTGATCTTCCCCAATTATCTGCTAACTTATCTACAATATATTTCTCTAAATTCACGTTTGCCAAGACACACAATTTAGAATAAGTTTTATCGTATAAAAATCTCTTCTCTTTCTTAAGATCATTTCTCACATAACCTTCAGATAATCCCAGTTCTATAGATAACCCTCTCCAAGTAAAATTCCCTACTTCTTTAGCCAAAATAACTAGTTTCCGCTGTTCTCATTCTTTCAAATTTACTCTCATTAAAACCAAATGTTCCTAAACTTTTTATATTTATTATTTGACTACTAAGTGACATCTAAAAGAAATTGGTTTTTCAAACCAAAAAAATTTAAATAGGTTAAATCTCTTCAGAAACCATACAGCCTCCATAGTACAGGGGACAAGTATGCCACCCTCTCAAAAACAAAACAAACGCGGGAAAGAAGAAATTCTTTTAGATATGTTTGTTAAAAGGAGAGGTGATCTCGTCTTGATGAAAGAAAAGATCTAGCATCTCAATGCAACCTTCCTTTTTAGGGAACGGTGGTGACCCGAGTTCGAATCTCGGTGGAGGCGTATTATTTAAATTTATAAATAGAAAAAACTTATTTTTATTATGAAAAAGAATCTTGCACTAAGAATAATACTTATAATTTCTATAACAGGAATATTATTTTAAGGATATCTAAGTTATACTGAATTATTTGCAGGATTTTGCGGGGCTTCTAAATTAGGTATGGGTGCTTGCACAAATGTATTCCAAATACCAGCATGTGTTTATGGTTTAGTTATGTATCTGGCTGTTTTTATTATTTCTCTAATTGGATTAAAAAGTAAAAAATAATAACAAAATCTTAATCTTTTTCAAAAAATCCAATCTTCTCAAAAAAATCTAAAACCCTTGAATCTGGACTTAAAACAAAAACATGATCCTCTTTAAAACGTAAACCACGATAAAGTTTTTGCAATAATTCTCTTCTAGCTTTATCTCTATAAAAACTCCAATAATATTGTGGTTTAGATTTATTTAATATTTTCCAAAAAGGGTCTTGAATATCTGGATTAGGGTATTTTGTAAATACAATTGAATTACATTCTTCACCTGGAAAATCAACTCCACGAGAATCCCTTGTAGAAAATAACATATCTATTTTCCCGCTTTTAAAATCATTAAGAATTTTACCTTCTCCATCTTTTCTTTGCATATTTTTAACTTCTTCCTTACTAATCAGATTATCTAAATCATATTCATTAATTTCTTCTTCTGTTGGAAGATCTTTAAAAGAATTAACATGAACTAAAACAGGTTTTTTAGCAACATCTAAACATTTATCTAAAGCTCTTAAATAATCTCCCCTACTAAACTTACCTAAATTAAAATTAGAATATTTGCAATCCATCTCTAAACTTGTTCTTATAATATCTATCTTCCCTTGATGTTCTGTCTCAGCATCAATCATTTTAAAATCAGTTAATCCAAATATGGTCTTTAAAACCTCTTTAGAATGTAAAGTTCCAGACATTAAAACAATTCTTTTATTTTTAGACATAAGTTGTTCTAACATCTTAGCTAAATTAATTGTAACTAAACTTGCAATAAGATTATTATCTACTTTAGAAAAACTAACATATGTTTCTTCTAAAAAATCATTAAACATACGTGCTGTCTCAAGAACATCAGACAAATAACTTTCATCATCTAAATTATTTGTAATTTCTGATTTTAAGAAAATCTTTAAAAGATCATAAATCCCAGTTTCTCTTAATGGAATTACTTCTTTTGATTTAATTGCATCCTCAATTCTTTGATTTTTTCTTAAATGTTTAATTAATGTAAATGATTCTTCAGAAATATCATCTTCAACATCTCCCAAAGCAACTTCATGAATTAAAGCATTTTGCAACCAATCCAAGTTTATTTTTCTCTGATTTGCAAAACTATCTAAAAATTCATCACATTCATCAATTATTTCTACTTCTGTTAAAGGTTTTCTATTTAATGCAGTTTCTAGTTTATATTTTAAGGAATTAAAAACAATTACATCAGAATCAACATATGAATGAAATTGTTCATAAAATTTACATCCAGGAGTTCTCTCATGAAAAACACATTTTACTTCACCCAAACCTTGATAAATCTTCTTTTTTGTTTGCCCTAATGATTTAACTTCAAGTGTCTCAGGTAAAACCGGGCTCCAATATGGACAAACAGGAGCAATAGACATTCTTTTAACATCTTTAATATTATTAAAATTTTTTAAATTAATTTTAGGATTTTGTTTTAAATATTCTTGAATTCTTTGCCAATTTTTCTCTTTAATCTCAATTTTACAAGGAATATGTGGATTGTCTGCAGAAAGATCTTTTTCACTTAATCTTTTAATCTCTTCTCTTTTTTCTTCAAAAATATCTTGTAATTTTACATTAACTTCCCTATTTAGTTTAGGAATTGCATTTAAATTATCTTGTAAAAACTTACATTTATGATTTTTTCTACCTGTAATAACAGATATTTTCAATTTCTCTCCACCTACAGCTCTCAAATACTTTTCAGAAGTATAATCTTTTTTATATTGATTTTGAAGATTCTTTCCTGGAACAACAACAGAAGTTTTTCCCATTTCTTTTGCAATATTTAAGCAAATCGCCGACTTTCCGGTCCCACATATGCCGTGGATAAAAATAACCTTTTCTCCTTTATCAAAAGCATCTAAAACCTCATTAACAACATCTTCCTGAGTCTTTCCATTTGAAAAACAAAGGGGTTTTAAAAATTCCTCATCTTTATATAGATTCCATCTCATAGGTTCAAGAAAAACAACATCCTCTTATAAAGTTTATTAACCATTATAAAAAAACAATTCTTGCATCAATAACTTTTCCTTTTCCATCAGAAACATTAAATGGGTTTATATCTAATTCAGAGATTTCAGGATATTTATGCACAAGCACACATATTCTCTTTAAATTATCTACAAGAACATCCATATTCTTTTTTTGCAATTTTTTTCCAATTTTAGTTTCTTTAATCATAGATTTAATATCTTTTATATCAACAGGGCATATTCTAAATGAAACATCTTTTTTTTCTTCAACTTTGCTTCCACCTGCCCCAAAAACAAGAACATGTTCAAATTCAGGTGTTTTTTTGATTCCAAATAAAAACTCTTTTCCAAAAAATCTTTTTTGAGCAAGAACTCCAGAAGACCCTTTAATCTTCTTAAATTCCCTTAGCTCATGCATTGCTTCAGAATATGTTCTAATCTTTGTCTTAACTCCCCCAATCTTTGCTTTATGAATTATTCTAGGTCCAAAAACCTTCATAACACAAGGCAAACCTATTTTTTGAAGAACTTTTTTTAATTTAAACTGAGATTTAACAAAATATCCTTCAACAATCTCAAAACCTTGCTTTTTTAGGAATTTCTCTGCCTCTTTTTCTGCAAACACTTTCATAACCATTAAACAAAATCTATTTATATATAGTTTTCGAATGAATGAATTTCACATATAATAGATTATAAATTTTATATTACACAAATAGTTATAAATACATTCAAACAACAAAAATAATGGTAAAACCAAAAACTAATGCTGAAATACAAAAATATTTAGATAAAAGATGGGTAAAAGATTCTCATTCAACTTT
>CAZDPO010000017.1:0-7783 GCA_964507595.1 Candidatus Woesearchaeota archaeon | reverse complement strand
AAGGAATTTGAAATGTTTGATCTCATAGACTTAAATGGCATGGAGGTGGTTGTAATCACAAGTAGTTACATAGACGACCATTCAGATGTTGAACCAGAGGGAATTGTTTCTTTAAATGCTAATTTTGATGAAATTTATCTTTATAATTTTCTTAGTCATCCAAAACCCCACCCAATGTAATCCACAAAAATTATAAATAAAAAAAGTTTATAATAATATGGAAGAACAAAATAAAATAAAACAATTTCTAAACCCCAAAACAATTGCAGTTATAGGAGCTTCAAACAACCCTCTAAAAGTTGGTAACATTTTAATGAAAAAATTAAGGAAATTTAAAGGCCAAATAATCCCAATTAATCCAAAATCTGAAAGAATAGACAAAAAGAAAGCATACAAATCTGTATTAAAGTATCCAAAAGAAATAAACTTAGCAATAATTGTAATCCCCTCTAAATTTGTATTAAAAGCTTTAAAACAATGTGCTAAAAAGAAGATAAAAAATATAATAATTATCTCCGCAGGATTTGCAGAACAAAAAAATTACAAATTAGAAAATAAACTAATTAAAATAAAAAATAAATATAAATTAAATATTTTAGGTCCAAATTGTTTCGGAATATTTAATCCTCATTTAAATTTAGACTGTACTTTTTCAAATACAACTCCAAAAAAAGGAAATATTGCTTTTATTAGTCAGAGTGGGGCTTTATGGAGTTATGCGTCTGATTTAGATTTGGGTTTCTCAGGATTTGTTAGTATAGGTAATATGAGTGATTTAGATTTTTCAGATTTTATTGAATATTTTAATAAAGACAAATCAACAAAAAAAATAATTTTATATATTGAGAAATTAAAAGAAGGGAAAAAATTCATAGAAATATGTAAAAATTCAAAAAAAGAAATAATAGTAGTTAAATCTGGAAAAACAGAGCAAGGTCTAAAAGCAGCTATAAGCCATACTGCAAGTTTAGCAACTAATTTTGAAATATATAAAGGCGCATTTAAACAAGCACATGTAAAAATAGTAGATTCTCTTACAAAAGCACTTAAATTAAAAAATCAAAATATTTTCCAGAAATTAAAACTCAATAAAACACTTGTAATCACAAATGCAGGTGGAGCAGGAGCACTATTAATTGATAAACTATCAGAAAAAAGATTTGAACCAAATAAATTAGTTGATATTTTAGGAACTGCCACAGCACATGATTATCATAAAGCATTAAGTAGAATAAGAGAAAAATATAGTAATATTATTTTAATTTTAACTCCCCAAGCAATGTCTGAACCTGAAAAAACAGCAGAGGTTATAATAAACTCAGAATATAAATCAAAGATAATTGCATTATTCTTAGGAGATAAATCTATTCAAACAGCAGTTGAAATTCTAAAGAAAAACAAAGTTCCTGCATTTAAAAGTGGGGTTTAAAATGAATAAAAACATTCCAAAAATTCTCCAAATTCTTTCAAAAGAATATAATTCAACAGAAAAAACAACTCTAAATAGAATGAGGTTTAAACCCAATCCATTTAAAATCCTCATATCTTGTTTACTCTCACTTAGAGCAAGAGATGAAACAACAGAAAAAATATCCAGAGAATTATTTAAAATTGCAGACACTCCAGAAAAAATATCAAAACTTTCATTAAAAAAACTAGAAAAAATAATCTTCTCAACAGGTCATTATAAAAAGAAAGCTAAAACACTTAAGCATGTTTCAAGAGAATTAATAAATAGATTTGGCAGTAAAGTTCCAAAAACAAGAGAACAATTAATATCAATTAAGGGCATAGGTCCAAAAACAGCAAATATTGTTTTAGCATTTGCATATAATAAACCTGTAATACCTGTGGATACTCACGTCCACCGTGTTTCAAATAGAATGGGATTTGTAAAAACAAAAACAGCAGAAAAAACAGAACCAAAATTATATAAGATACTTCCAAAAAAACATTGGTTAAATTATAATGCAATTCTTGTTCAATTTGGAAGAGAAATTTGCCAACCAATTTCCCCTTGGTGCTCAAAATGCCCTATAAACAAATATTGCCCAAAAATCAATGTAACAAAATCACGATAATATTTATATAACATTTCTGAATTTAGGAAAATATGAATGAAAATAAAAAGATCCGTTTAGAAAGATTAGCAGATTATGGGAGGAAAAATCCTTCTCTTGCTTCAACAATTCCCAAGCGAGTATTGGAATTAAGAAAAAAAATAATAAAAGAATCTTTTTGTAGTCCTTATTTCCCAGAACATCAAAGAGAATTTGTGAGAAATATTGAAGGAGTAGATTATATTAATGATTCACATGCCTGTAGTGTGCATTGTCTTTGGTTTTCTATTGAAGAAACCAAATCCCCAATAATTTTAATTACTGGTGGAACTCAAAGAAATCAAGGATATTCTAAATTAGGTAAAGAACTTTTAACAAAAAAATTAAGTGCAATTATACTCTTAGGAGAAAACCCCGAATTAACTCAACATTTAAATGGAACAGAAATTCCAATAATAAGAACAACTAGTCTTGAAGAAGCTGTTGAAACTGCACAATATCTATCTAAACCAAAAGATACAATTTTATTTTCTCCAGGGTGTCCTAGTTTTGAAATATTTGAAAATTATGAAGAAAGAGGACGTAAATTCTCGAGCATAGTAAAGAAATTATAACACACCCAAAATCTTTATAAACTAATTTTAGCTTTCTCAAACTATGAAAAGAAGCTCTAGACGTTGGAAAAAGAAAGGACAAATGCGTTGGAAATGGCAACGTAAAAGATTAAAGAAAGAAAAGCATAAACGTAAACTAAGAAGAGCTAGAGCTAAATAATTTTAAAACATCTTGTAATAAATATATGTTAAATACCATATATCTTTTTAAAAATAAATAGGATTTCTAATTTATGGTTGTACATATACCCAAACCAATACTTTCTTACATAGAAAACAATAATAGCACTACCTTTTATGATCCTATTTCTAAAAAGAGAATTAAAATCCGAGATTATGGGAACCCTTCAATAATAGAAACAGACATACTTGAAGAGGGAAATGCTTTAGAAAAAGTATACTCTGAAAAAGGAACACCCACAAAGATCTCAACACACACATTTATAGATTTATTTTATAAAAATGAAGAGTTAAAAGAAATTAAAAAGTCTATTGAAAATAATGTAAAAGAGATTAGGGAAACAATTTAAACATATTCTCTAATGAACATATTTTTTTAAATTAAAACCATCTAAATATATCATGAAAAAAAAAGAAATACGTCCAAATTGCATTTATCGTGGATATATAAGAATAGGACCAGAACTTTTGGCTATTGAAGCCTCTGAAGATTTAAAAAGATTAGAATTAAGACAAAAATATAAAACAGAATCTGTAAGAGATTTAGCCGAAGTATTAAGAGAAGAATACTTTAACATCTTTCCTGAGAATATTTCTGCTTTTTCAAAAGCTTATCAAGAAATTTAAAACATAAATCTTAAAGATAAAAATAATATAAAAGAACATGCAAACCAAATTGCAGAAAAATTAAATCTCGCATCAAGATTAAAAAAATCTGATCTTCAAAAGTTATATATGTTTTGTTGGAGATTGTCTGATTATTATGCAGATATAAATGAAAAGGAAATGGATTCAATTTCATAATTAAATTAAACATATTCTCTAAAATATATATTCTATCACATATATTGCACAATACAATACCATTAACTCTTCCAAAATAGCACAACAATATTTATAAGTAAAATTTCACCAACTACTATATGACAAGTGAAATTTGGACAGAAAAATATAGACCAAAAAATTTTGAAGAACTTGTTGGCCAAGAAGACACTATAAAGAGGGTAAAAGGACTTACAAATTCTATGAACATACCTCATTTAATGTTTGCAGGGCCTGCAGGAACAGGAAAATCAACTTTAGCTTTAGTAGTTGTAAAAGAATTATTCAAAGACACTTGGAGAGATAATTATCTAGAATTAAATGCTTCTGATGAAAGAGGAATTGCAATTGTAAGAGAAAAAGTAAAAAACTTTGCAAGAACAAAATCTTTAGGAAACATTCCATTTAAAATAATATTTTTAGATGAAGCAGATGCATTAACTCCTGAAGCTCAACAAGCTTTAAGAAGAACAATGGAAAACTATTCTTCAACGTGTAGATTCATATTATCTTGTAATTATTCAAGTAAAATAATTGACCCTATACAATCAAGGTGTGCGATATTTAGATTTAGACTATTAGAAAAAAAAGATGTTGAAAAATATGTAAAAAGAATTGCAGAAGGAGAAAATTTAATTATTAATCCAGAAGCAATAGGTTTAATGTATGATGCAAGTGAAGGAGATTGTAGGAGAGCAACAAACATCTTACAATCAACAGCTGCAATATCTCCAGCTATAACTTCAGATTTAATTTCAACAATAATATCTGAAACAAAACCAAAAGAAATTAGAGTGGTTTTAGATTATTGTTTATCTGGTGACTTCAAAGGTGCAAGAGAAAAATTATTAGATATAATGTTAAAACAAAGCATTTCTGGGCAAGATGTGATAAAAGCCATTCAAAAAGAAATCTGGAATATTCCAATTGAACCAGACATAAAGGTGAAATTAACTGAAAAAACAGGTGAAGCTGAATTTAGAATTGTTGAAGGTTCAGATCCATTTATCCAATTACAAGCCTTACTAGCAAGTTTTGTATTAGCTGGAATGGGAAAGTAATAAAGAAAAAAATGATAAATGCAAAACTTTTAGATAATATGAATAATTTAGGAATAGATACTTCCTGCAATTACTTCGATTTTGGAAGCTATGTTGGATTATTAGGACAAAAAGATCAGGGAATAGAACTACTAGAACTAGCTGTAACTAAATTTAAAGAAAGTGTTAAAGGAAAAACAATTCCAAAACCAGTATCTACAGTCCAAGGATTATTTAATTTAGGAGAAAATTATGAGTTACTACGGCAATATCAAAGATTAAGATCTTCTGAACAAGGGATACTTTATTTAAAGGAGAACGAACCTTTGATAAAATTATCTTTAGACCAAATTTTGGAAATAAATGATGATTCAATAATATTTGATATTATTTCTAAGATGGGGTGGAGAATAATATCTCCTTTAGCAAGAAAAAAAGAAATAGAAGAAGTAGGATATACAGAGACCGTTCACCCCAATTTTATCCGTGCTGTCGCAGAATATAAAGAGCCACTATTTGCAAGCGATACTAGAGCAATAAAGATATTTTATGAAAATCATCCATTGCCAAAAAGATTAATAAGAAAAGCAAATAGGGTGGCAAACTTATATTATAAAAAAAATAAAGAGAAAAAGCTAAGATTATGGAAAAAAATGGAAATCAAATGGTCAGAAGTATGTTTAGAAACATACAAACATTTTTTAGAAGGATTTGTTAAACCATCTATATTGGGAGAATTAAATTAAAATGATGCAATGGACAGAAAAATATAGGCCAAAAATTCTTGAAGAAATAAAAGGTCAAGAAGAAGCAATAGAACAAATACAAAAGTTTATAGAGAACTTTCCAAAGAAAAAAGCAATTCTTCTAGGAGGAGCACCTGGAATTGGAAAAACAACAATAGCACATGTTTTTGCAAAGCATTTCAATAAAGAGCTATTTGAATTAAATGCTTCGGATTTAAGAAATAAAGAAAAATTACAACAAATCTTAAAACCTGCTCTTGAACAAATGCCTTTAATAAAAACAGATAAAATAATCTTAATTGATGAAGTTGACGGTATATCTGGCTCAGATAGAGGAGGACTTCCAGAACTAATAAGATTAATAACAGAGTCAAATTACCCAATAATTGCAACTGCAAATGATGTGTGGAGTAAAAAACTAGCTCCCCTAAGGAAAGTATCTGAATTAATTAGTTTAAAAGAACCAAATGATTCTGTTATAAAAAGCTTATTAATAGATATTTTAAAAAAAGAAAATAAATTTTTAGAAATGCCTGTATTAAACTCAATCATCTTAAATTCAAAAAAAGATTTTAGAGCAGCAATAAATGATTTACAAACAATAGCATATTCTGATAAACCTGAAGAAACTTTAATTGATGAAAGAAACAAAGAAGAATCTATTTTTAATATATTAAAAACAATTTTCCAAGAAAAAGCTACAAATAGTATGCTTAGTTTATTTGATAAATTAGATATGCCCATTGATGAAATAATCCTCTGGGTTGAAGAAAACATTCCAAATGTATATTCTGGGGAAGAACTTGTAAAAGCTTATCAAAGATTGGCAAAAGTAGATTTGTTTAAAGGAAGAATTTACAAACAACAATATTGGAGATTTTTAGTATATGAAAATATTTTTTTAAGTTATGGTATAGCTGCTTCTAAAAAACATGAAAAATCAGGGTTTTTCAAATATAGAAGACCTGAAAGAATTTTAAAAATATGGTTGAACAATCAAAAGACTTTCAAAAAGAAATCAATTGCAGAAAAATATGCTAGAAAAACCCATGTTGGTAAAAAAAGAATAATGTCTGAATGGGAAGAAATTAAACATATTCTAGAGAATCCACTAGTTCAAAAAGAACTAAAATTAGACGAAGAAGAAATTAGTTATTTAAAGAGATATTAAATCTCAGGATAAGCATATTCTAACTCATATTTAAAACAACTTAAAATTATTTATCTCTTGACCAAGTTCAACTATTTTCTCACCATAATCAAAAAAAATTGAAAATCACTATTTTTCTCCTATAAGCCATCAAAATCAATTTCCCAATAGTATTTGATTATTTCTTGATAATTATTATCCATATAAAAAGAATAAAAAGGGGTTTCAGAATCATCTAATTGATATTTAAAAGGATATAAAGAATAAAAAATTCCAATTAATAAACCGCTAAAACCAAATTTACTAAAACCCTCTATCCATGCACTAAAATCATATTTAATTAAAAGATTTAATTTCTTTTGCAAATCCATCTAGACCTATTCATAAAAAAATAACTCTAAATATTTATATAAAAAATTAACAATCTCCAGCTAGAATATTTAGAGAAAGATTAAGATTTCTTAAATGAAAAATACAAACCTGCAATTCCACCTACAAATAACACAGCACCTAAAAATCCAGATGGAGCATTTCCAAATCCAATAACAGCACCTGTTAAACTATTAATTCCAAATAAAATTCCAACAGCAGTTGCAATTCCAAAAATAGATGTAAGAACTTTTTTTTCTACACCCCCATCTTCTTGAACATTGCTATTTAAAAAACCTTCAATATTAAAAAGAATACCTTCATTAACTGTTTCTTTAGAATTTTTAATTGAGTTTAATAATCTATTTTTAGTGGAAGGACTACTGCCTCTTTGAAGTTTTTCATAAAGAAGTGCTGAACGAAGAGCTAAACTAGGATCCCCTGTTTTAACAGCATATGTCATTACACGATCAGCAATTGCTGCAACTATCCCTTCTTCATTTGGATTATGTTGTGCATTTATAGTTCTATTTGCATATTCTAAGTTATTTTTAATTTCTTTGAGTTCTCTTCCATCCACATTACTCTCTTTAGCATGTTTATCTTTAGAAAAAGTCAACCCATGCTTATACCCTGATTTATATGAAACCATTTTATTAGACTTCACCAAAGAATCAAACTTTTTCAAATATTTATCACCCATTATTAAATTAATTAATTAACATTTATAAACTTTTAGATTAAATTTAACAAGAACCAGTTGTAGTTGTCGAAGCAGAACTTAAAGCTTCACCACATTCAT
>CAZDPO010000016.1:0-15402 GCA_964507595.1 Candidatus Woesearchaeota archaeon | reverse complement strand
AAAATGAACCTTCAATTTTATACTGAGAAACTTGCACATTCTGAAGAATATAAAAAGTTTATGAAAAAGCATAAAGATGCTTATTTTTATTCTGGATTTTTTAGTGTTGATAAAGAAGGAAAAGATAATCAAGTTCATTTAGATTTTTTTATACTAAATTCTGAAGAGGTTTTTAGTTTTAGGGTTGATGGTCAAGAGATTGTTTTATCTCCAATAACAATATATGATGAAAAGGTTCCTGAAAAGATTTCAAATAAACTAGATGTTGATTTTGGTTTTTATGAGAATTTAATTTTAAAAGAAATTGAAAATCAAAAGATTAAAAATAAAATTCAAAAGTTTTTATTTAGTTTACAAAGATTAGAAAATAAAGATTATTTGATTGTAACATGTTTTTTATCTAATTTTGGATTAGTTAAAATGCATATTTGTTTAGAGGATAATAAGATATCTCATTTTGAGAAAAAATCTATATTTGACATGGTTAGTGTTTTTAAGAAAAAATAATCAGGGATTTATTGAATAATTGCCTATTTTGGGCATTAATTGCAAATATTCTAATTCTATGTCCAATCTTTCAAACCAACCAAAAAGTCTTTTTAATGGATTAAGATAATCTTTTAAGATTTCTCTATGAGATTTTTGAGAATAATTTAATTCAACCATTTGTGTACATAGGTTGATTGCTTTTCTATTTTTTATTAGTTTTTCTAGATTAACTTTAGGCATAGTTTATTATGGGTGTTAAGATATTTAAATATTTATATTCCGAATGGTTCTTGAAAAATATTTGCTATATTTTTTGCTTCTTGTCTTTCTTGGACTTCTTTTTCTGTTTTTTTAAATATATAATTATATGCTTTTTTTCCTTTTTTCCCAGCAAGATATGCTTCATGGATAATTCCTTTAGCAATTCTACTTGTTCCAGACCCCATATTTGAGATTGAAGTGCAATATTTTATTAATTGACTTTTTTCTTTTTCTGGAATATTCATTGAGGTCAGTTTTTGATATATTCTTTTTCTTGTATTTCTATATAGTTTAAGCATATTTTTTGCAAGGAAATTTAATATTTAAATGTTACTATTTTGTCATGACATTACTTTTCAATAATAAATATTAAATTTGCTTTATGTGGTATTTTTTTGATTATTTTAAATCCAATTTTTTCTAATAATTTTCTGAGTTCTTGTTCTTCATATAAATAATAAAATCTTTTCCCTTTATCTCTCCAATTTATGAACTTTTGTTTTGATGCTTTTTTGAATCTTTCTGAATTTTTATCCCAAACTTCTATATCTGCTTTAGCACCTTTTTTTAATGTCCTGTAAATTTCTTTAAATGAATTTTCTCTTTGTTTTCTTCCTGGAATACAATGTATTGCTGCGACACATATTGTAGCATCAAAGAAATTATTTTTAAAAGGTATTTTTTCTAAATTTGATTTTGTTATATTTATCTTTAATTTAAGTTTTTTTGCACGTTCTAATGCGAAATCTAACATTTTTTGTGAAAAATCTACTAAATATATTTCTTTGTCTTTAGTTTTTTTTACTTTTAGAAGATTTCTACCTGAACCAGAACCGAAGTCTAATATTTTCCCTTTTGAATTGTCTATGAAATTTGTTGCATTTTCTGACGGATTTGTCTTAAATTCATGCCATTCTTCTGCAATATTATCCCATACTTGTTCTTGGTCTGGTTTCTTCATATATTTTAGAATATTTGGGTTATTAAAAAGTTATTTAAATTTGGTCTTTGAGGACTAGGTTTTTATATTCTAAATGAGATATGGTGTTATGAAAAAAGAGATAAAATCCAAACCCAAGATAAAACCTAAGTTAAAAAAAGATATAGCTGTTAAAAAGAAAAAAGGAGATAAATTAAAAGAAAGTAAAGTAAAGAGTTTTTTTTTAAATAGAAAATTTATTCTTATTATTATTGGAGTAATTTTATTATTGACTATTTTGTTGTTTGCAACAAAAGCATATCTTTATTTTCGTTTTCTTATAGGAAATGGTTTTGTAGTAACTTTAAACTCAGAAAAGACAAACTTTTTTCTACAACATAATGAGCAAGATAATGTTGTTTTAACTTCGCAAGTTTTTTCTAATGCCTTTTGTACTTCTAAATGTTCTTCTACATTTGTAAATCTGGGTTCTGGGGAGATTTTAGAAAAAAAAGAATTTAATTTAAAGCCGACAATAACAAATATACAAGAATACAATATAACTGCAGATAAAATTGGAAATGGGCAAGATTTGTATAGGTTTGAGATTAAGTGCGAGGCTATTAAAAGTACTTTTTGTGAGACAAGCGATGAAGTAAAGACGAGGAGTGTTTTGATTACTTTAGATTATGATCTCAATGCCGACGAAAAAATAAAACAAAAAGAATTTGGTGAAATTATTTCTTTAGGAATTGAGAATATTTCTTATTTGGATTTTAATTTTTTGGAATTAAACAATAGTTTTTTGAATTTAATGGAAAATAATAATGCTATTGATCTTTCAGAAGAAATAGAAAATTTGTCTAATTCTATCTCCCTAATTAATCAAACTTATATGGATTTAGAAGAATTATGGATTAATTATGATTATGCTTCTATAGGGGAAATCATCAATGCTTCTGAAGATTCTTTGAAAGAGGTTAAGGAGAATCTTAATGATTTTAATGAGACAGTTTATAATTTGGTATTGGAAAATAATTATTTATTTGATAATTTAAGTTATGCTAAACAAAAATTAAATGAATTTAAATTACTTAATGTGTCTTTTAACGATACCCTTCAAATAGATTTGTTAATAGATGAATTTAATTCTATTGTTGAAAATAAAGATAATTATTCTTTAATTTATTCATTTGTGTCAAGTTTAGATTTGAATTTTACAACGCCTGATTGTTGTTTTGCTTCTGGAAATATTGCTAACTTTAATTTTTCTAAAATTTATTTAAATTATTCTATAGAAATACCCACAAAAAGTCTTTTTGAGTCTCCTCCAGAGTGTTGTTTTCTTGATAATTGTGATGCTTGTTGTGATGATTGTGCTACAAATGAATCATTATATCCTATTGTGTTTGTTCATGGCCATAGTTTTAATCATAAAGTTTCTGCAGAATATAGTTTTGACACATTTGATGTTATGCAAAATGAGTTAGAAAAAGAAGGATATATTGGTTCTGGTACAATAATCTCAACTTCTGTTGATAGTGGTTTTTTGAGTAGAGCAAATTACCCTTTTACATTTAGGGCAAGTTATTATTTTGAAATTTATAAAAATTATAAATCTACTAAAATTATTGATACAAAGCAAGATAGTATTGATAGTTATGCAATTAGATTAAATGATATTATTAAAGAAATTAAATTTGAAACAGGAAAAGATAAAGTTATAATTATTTGCCATAGTATGGGTGGGCTTGTTTCAAGGAGATATTTACAAATTTTTGGTGAAGAAGATGTATCAAAGCTTATTATTTTAGGAACTCCAAATTATGGAATTAGCAAGAAAATCTATAATTATTGTAAATTATTTGGTGCTGATCAAGAATGTGATGATATGAATTCAGATAGCTTATTAATTAGTAAATTAAATCAGGCTGTTTTGAATATACCTGTTTATAATATAATTGGGCTTGGATGTGACATGGATGGTCAAGATGGTGATGGAATTGTTGAAAATTCTACAGCATATTTAGATTTTGCAAATAATTATTATATTAATGGTACTTGTCCTGGAACTATTAAGTTTCTCCATTTAGATATGGTTTATCCCGATAAGTATCCTGAAGTTTATGAAATTATTAAAAGTGCTTTAAGGGAATAAATTGATTTTTAGAAAAGGTTATAAATTCTTTTTCTTTTATTATTTTATGAAAAAGAAGTGGTTTTTAATTGCTTTAATTATACTTTTAATTATAGCCATTGTACTTATTCTTTGCCTTACACTTAAAAAAGAATATTTGAATTGTGCAATTGCTGGAGAAGTTTCTAAAAACCCTTCTGCAGGACCAAATAATATTATAAATAAACAATGTTGTAATGGTTTGGTTGAGATTCCAGGAGGGCTAAGTTATGCTCCAGATCATAAATATGCTGATGAAAATGGGTGTGATATGATATCTGGTGGAGGTATTATTTGTTCTGATTGTGGAAATAATAATTGTGAAGCTTGGGAAGATCCTTGTAATTGTCCTGTAGATTGTTCTGCATAATTTTTCTTAGAATATTTTAAATAACCTTATTCTGTGAAAAATATATGAAACAGCCAGATAAAACTAAAGGAGAAGTCCGTAAACCTACAAAGACTATTTCAGGTATAACTCCTGTTGCTGTTATGTTGCCTCCTCGTGCATGTAACCATGGTGGTTGTGTGTATTGTCCTAATTTAGGTGTTCCTCAAAGCTATACTCCTAAGAGTCCTGTTGTGATGCGTGCAAGTGTTTTAAAATATGATGCATATAAACAAGTTCGTGCTCGTTTGAAAGCTTTTGAAGCAATGAATCATCCTGTTGAAAAAGTTGAGCTTATTATAATGGGTGGAACTTTTTTAGAGTATCCTAAAGAATTTCAATATAAATTTATTAAAGGACTTTATGATGGTTTAAATGGTGTTAAATCTAGTACACTTAAATCTGCTCAATTGAAAAATGAAAAAGCAAGTTCAAGATGTGTTGCTCTTTGTGTTGAAACTAGGCCAGATGTTTGCATTGATTTTATTGATAGAATGAGAGAATGGGGAGTTACAAGAGCTGAATTAGGTGTTCAGATTATTGATGATGATATTTATAATAAAGTAAATAGAGGACATAATGTAAAAGATGTTATTGAAGCTACAAAAGCTTTGAAAAATGCAGGTTTTAAAATTGGATATCATTGTATGCCAGGTCTTCCAGATTCTAATATTAAAAAAGATTTAAAATTATTTGATAAATTGTTTAAATCTTCTGATTTTAAACCAGATCAATTAAAATTATATCCTTGTCAAGTTATGCCTGGGTCTGTTTTAGAAAAATGGTATTGGGATGGAAAATATAAACCATATTCAAAAGAGCAAATTGAAGAAGTTCTAGTTAAAATGTTGAAGAAAGTTCCAAGATATTGTAGAGTTATGCGTGTGATGAGAGAAATTCCACCTGAATATATTGTTGCAGGAACAATACATATTGATTTGAGAAAAAATATTGAAGAGGAATTAAGAAAAAATAAAGCTAAGTTAAAAGAAATTCGTTATAGGGAGATTGGATTTGCTTTGCGAGATAAAAGAGAACTTAATTTAGATTTAAGATTAAAGAAAACAAAATATAAAGCTTCTGGAGGAGATGAATATTTTTTAGAGATTGTAAACAAAGATGATGTTTTGTTTGGTTTGTTGAGGTTGAGAATATTTAAAGGAGATATACAAACCTCTCCATCCACTTTTTTACCTACTTCTTCTACAACCCAGCCCCAATCTGTTAATGTTAAAACGCAAGTTAATAATGATAATAAAATTAATATTAATATTAATATTAGAGATAATAAACGTAGAAAAGCAATAATTAGAGAAGTTCATGTGTATGGTCAAAGTTTAAAATTAGGTGAAGAGGGTAAATTTTCCCAACATTGTGGTTTAGGTAAATGGTTAATTTCAGAAGCTGAGAAAATTGTTAAATCTAATAGAATTAAAAGTTTGAGTATTATTTCCGGGATAGGTGTGAGAGAATATTATGAAAAATTAGGTTATATTTTAGAAGATACTTATATGATTAAAAAAATCTAATCTCCTTCAATTATATCTTTGAGAGAAATATTATTTCCTTTAGTTGGATTTATCATTTGTTTTTCTTTTGAAAAAGGTACTTTATTCTTTTTTATTAAGTATAGATTTTCTTCAACTTTTTTTGTTTTTTGAGGTATTCTTTTTATTTCTAGTTGGCAAGCTTGCCACCAGGTATCATATTTTATTTTTAAATTATTTAATCCTGAGAGAATTTTATTAAATTCTGAATAATTTTTTATTACATTTAGGTCAATAAATGCTTGACCTAGTTCATGGTAAGATACAATTATTTCTTTTTCAAATAAATAAGAATCTATTTTTGTTCCAAAAAAATAATCTCTTAGTTCTATTGCTAATTCTTCTGTAGGTTCTGTGCTTGGAATAGTTGTTATTAAATCTAGAAGTAAAGTAGGATCTTTTGTTTTGTTTTGTTTATGTTCTTGTTTTTCTTTTGCTAATTTTTCTAATAAATTTTTTGCCATAGAAATTTATAATTAAATTGTTTATAAGGGTTGCTGTGGTTTTAGGAGAATTTTATAACTCTTTACTTAATTCCCATAAGGTTTCAAAATGTTCCTTAAAGCTTTTTGTTAAATTTTGGTCTTCAATTAATATGCTTATTGGTTCTATTGATTCTGAATTAAGAAAAAAAGCAACTTTGTTTCCATATATATTTATTGCAATTGGAGAAGTAAATATTTTTGGAAGTATTTTAATTTTGATTGGATTGTATTTATTAAATTGTTTGGCGACTTCAATATCTTTGTTTAAAAATAACATTTTTAAGGGTATTTTTTTCTTAATTCTTCTTAGATGATAATTCTCTAAGTAATTTGAGATGATTTTAGAAGGTTTGTGTGCATTTAGTACATATTGTTCTTTTTTATAATTTAATTTATCTTCAAAAATAAGTTTTTTCCCATTTTTCCCAAAATATACTTGGATTTTAGATTGGTCTTTATTTTTTCTTTCTAAAAGAGAAGGTAATATTTGTTCTATACTTTGCTTTTTTTCTTCTAAAATGTTTAATATTTTTTTTGGATTAATTGCTTCGAATATATTTCTATTATTTATGTTTATTAATGATATAAACCCTTTATTTTTTAGCATCTCAATAGAATCGTATACATTTCTTCTATGTATTTTTGTTTTTCCACATATTTTTCCTATTAATGAAGGTCCTAGTTCTAATAAAGCTAGATAAATCTTTGTTTCATTTTTAGATAATCCAATTTCTTGAAGTGTTTCTTGAATCATAAATTGTTCTAATATAGTTTATTTATAATAATTGTGGTGGTAAAAGTTACTACAATAGGTTATATATTTGCTTTTGAGTTTAAAGTTTATGACCGATGTAATTCCTTATATAAAAATTAATATTGTAAGAAAAAAATTTGGAGAGACAGAACCAGATAAATATTATATGGAAACAACTACAAATAAAGGATTTAATACTAATGGCAATTTAGAAAATGATAAAGTTCTTTATGAGGCTATAGGAAAGAATTTGAAACTTCATGGGGTTAAAGAATTAAATTTGAAAATATTTCTGAGAAGCAATATTTTTTCCTTGGAAATAATTAGATTAGAAGATTATAAGAGAAATTTTGAAGAGGACTTTGATGAAATCGGTGAAACTGGATTGAGAAGATTAGAAGGAAAATTACTTGTTGAAGGTTATAATATTAGTCAAAGGATACAAGTAATTGGTGGAGGGACATATGAAAAGTGAAAAAAAAGATAAAGTAATTTTTCAGATTTATGACTCTGAGAGAAACTTTTTAGGATATAAAGCAGATAGTTTTTGGAACCTTTCTGAAAAAAGGAGTTTTGCTAAAGAACATCCTTTGAAAGATGCTTCTATTTATTCAAATTTATTCAAAAATTTATTGTATTTTTGCAATATGGATTCTGCTGATGGAGGTTATAAGAATGTTTATGCGGAATATATTAAATGTGAAGGTGCGAAATTAAATGAAGAAGGCCAATTAGAAGTTTTTGTTGAAGATATAGGCACAGGAGAATTTATCTTAAAATATGTTTTATTTAAAGATAATCTTGGAAAATATAAAATAAAGAAATCTGAACAAAGTTAAAATGAATAATCAAGAAAATGCTAGTAGGACAAGCCCCTTAGAAGATATAATGAGTGCTTTTCCAGTTCAGAAAGGGATTTCTGATTTTTATTATTCTTTAACAAATAAATTAAGAGAGATTAAAGGGGTTGATAAGAGCGTCCCAATTTATTCTGCTGGTTTTTGTGCAGATATGATCTTTGAGCATATTGTAAAATATGAACAATGGTGGGAAACTTTTAGTGCTTCTGAAATTTATGAGCTTGGAAACATGAATATAGGAATTGATTATGTTTGGAAAGGAAATCCGAATAAAAAAGGAATGATATACAGGCCTTCCACATATGCGGTTATTGATCAGTGCAATAATCTTTTTAGGAAAGGTGGTGGAAAGTATTTTTTTGAAGATGCTTTTGAATATGATCCGGGCAATCCCCCTAAACTTATGGAAGATGAATCGCTCTTGATAACAATTTTTCATCCAAAAGATAATTTTGATGAATTTGTTAAAAATAAATTGAAAAATGGATATTAGAAGACTTTTTATATAATTTTAATTTAGATTTAATATGAAACACATAATTGCATCTGGACCTGTTATAATTGAAAATGGAAAACTGATGGTAAATAAAGATAATAAAGATGATTTTTACAAACTTCCAGGAGGAACAATTGAAGAAAATATTGAAAATTTAGAAGAAGCATGTCATAGAGAAGTAAAAGAAGAAAATAATGCTGAGGTTGAAATAATTAAACCTCTTCATCCAATGATACTATGGAAGAATCCTCAATCTGGTGAGAAAATGTGTATTGTTTTGATTCATTATTTAGCTAAATTAAAAAATAAAAATGAGCTTAAACCAATTTATCCTATTCAGGAGATTCAATGGTTAAGTATTGAAGAAATTAAAGCTGGAAAACATAATATTGCTCCAAATATTAAGTTTTTAATTGAGAAGGGAGATATTTGTTAGGTTGTTTAAAGAAAATATTAATTAAATCCCTTTTCTCCTAAACTTCTTAGAATATGCTTTATTTCTTCTATTGTTTTTTGTTGTTCTTTTTTATTTGACATTCTTACGAATTTTATTATTAATTCTTTTAAATCATCTATCCCTAAAACTTTTAATAAATGCCCCTGTACTAGAAAATAGAATCTAAAATTTTCATATCTTATTTCTTTTATTAATAATCCTTGAACTTGTCCAAGTTCTTTTCCTTTTTTAGGATCTGTTTTTAGAGAATTTATTAATTTAAATATTTTTTTTGATTCTTCTTTAAATTTTTTATATATTTCTTTTTTTAGACTATTTGTGATAATTACTTCGGCCATTTTTTATTGGCCTCTTCTATTGCCTCTTCAATTGTGATGCATCCTTCTTTAGACATTAATATGTCTTGAAACATTCTTTGAACAGCGCTTTTATGCAGTCTCTCTAATATGTCTGCGAAGGTTTCTCCTTTATTTCCAAATTCACTAATTTTATTTTTTAATGTTTTTGGTAAAGCAATTGTTGTCATTTCCATACATATATAATAATTATAATGGTTATAAATGTTATGGTTTTTATAATACTAAACAATAATTTCACCCAGCTGCCATTGTTTTAAAATAAATCTAGATGTTTTGTCTTCATTTACTTTTCCGCCTTTTTTTAGAAAACCTTTGATTTTACCTAATTGTTCGATTAAATTTTCTGAATCCTCTGCTTTTAGTTTATAATGTTCTTGAAGTATGTTTGGGAATTTTTGCATTAAATCTTGAACAACCATGTCTGGTTCTTTAACTTGAGTATATGATTTTCCTCCAAAAAGAGTGTGGGTTGCTATTTTTTCTTTTTTTGTTGTAGAATATTGGTCTTCAGGAATTACTCCTGGAGTATCTAATAAAACAATGTTTTCAGATAATCTTATTTTTTGTACACCCTTTGTAAAACCTGCATCAGACCCTACACCTGCAGCCTTTTTACCTGCTAAAAGGTTTAAAATTGAGGATTTCCCAGTATTTGGATAACCAATTACACCTACTTTTATTCTTTTTTCATCTGTTTCTACAATTTTTTCACCCTTTAATGTTCTTGTTTCAATTTTCTCAATTGTCTTAGCTACTCTTTTGATTAAATCTCTTAAATCTTTTATTTTTTCTCTATTTTTACATGAAATAGAGATTTTTGGAGATATTTTTATTTTATTGATTTTTTCAGGTGTTGTTAAATCTGATTTATTTAACACATAGATTATTTTCTTTTTTTGTTGTCTTATTTGAAGTTCTAAATCTAAGTTTCTTGTTTGGGTAGGAAATCTTGCATCTAAAATTTCAAGAACTATGTCTGAAGTATCAACTATCTTACTAACTAGTTCAGGATATTTTTGCCTTTGTTTAGTCATTTTAGCAAGATGTCCTGTTCTTCTGGATGAAAAACTATATCTTGGTCTCATATTTTTATTAGGATTTTAATGTTTTTAGAGGTTTGGATTTAATGTTTTTTAATTGAATTTATTTTAAACCACTTTTGATTTGTTTAATGTTTTTGAAATTTATAATCTATATGTTTCACATATATATTATCTTTGTATAGATATGTAGAGAATATGTTTTATCGTCGAAAGTTGCAAAATTCTATGGAAAAATATATAAATGGGAGGATGTTGTAGAAACTACAACTTAAATTTTGTAAAAAATTAAGAAAAATGGAAAATTTAAATGGAACTAAAATTGAAGGCCCTTTACAAAAAAAGTTAAAAATTGCAATTTTGCATCATGATCTAGAACCTGCAGAATTAAAATTTAGAGAAATGTTTCAACAAAAAGGATGTTTTGTTGATTTTTTAGATATAAGAAATATTTCAGAAGAACACCTTTTAGGATATGATTTTGTTTTTAATAGAGTTTATAGCAGTGTTGCATCTAGAGACTATATTATCCTAAATAAAACCCTTTGTTTCTTGAAATTTTTAGAAGATAAAGGTATTTTTTGTGCTAATTCTTTTAAAGCTTCTTTAGCTGATTATAACAAATTTGAATTGTTTAATTTTTTATCTAAATTTGGAATTCCTACTCCTCCGACTATATTTGTTTCTTCTAGGCATGCAATAGAAAAACATGCAAAAGAGGCAATTAGTAATTTTGGGCTACCTATTGTGGTGAAAAGGAATTGTGGTGGAAAAAGCTATCAAGTTACAAGGGCCCATTCTTTTGAAGAATTAATTCAAATTCTTAATGAGATGTTTGATTTAGCAGAAGAACAGAAGTATTATGCAGGATTTATTCTTCAGAAGTTCATTAAGTCTATCAAAGATCATGATTGTAGGGTGGGGGTGGTGAATGGCGAATTTGTATTTTCTTATGCTAGAAGTTATATTGCAAGAAATTCTGAAGATAGGTGGATGTCTTCTACTTCTGGAGGATCTTATGAATTTCCTTATCTTGTAAGTGAGGCAGAAAAAGATATTGCAATTAAGGCTAGTCTTGCTATAGGTGCTTGTTTTTCTGAATCAGATATCATATTTACTGAAGATGGTCCATATGTTATAGAAGTAAATCCTAGTCCAGGATATTTTGTAGATAGTTTTGATGATCTTGAAAGAATGGATACTCTTGTTAATAAACTTCTTGACTCCCTTAATCCCTTGCCAAAATCCAACACGCAAGAAATTCAAGAAGTTCAAAACATTCAAGAACTTGAGGTTTATTATTAAAATGAGAGTTACTTTGAGTTTATCTCAAGAAGCAATTGATTTGTATAGAAAACAGAGAATTTCTGGTAAAGGCCGCCTTTGTTCAAGGTTTCTTGCAGATTCTTTTATTAAAAGAGGACATGAATTAAAATTAATTGATCCTCTTAAAATTTATGAAAAAAATAATCAAATATTTGCTAAAGAATCTTTAAATTTTAATAAGTATGTTGGAGGATTTTATGGAAAAACTGAAAATTATCCTTTATCTGGAGATGTTTTTTTCGTATATAATCTTGGAGAACAAGAAGGGCCAAATGTTTCTGAAAATTTTTTAAAATCTTTATATTCTTTAGAAAACCAATATTTTAGTGTACTTAATAGTGCTGAAAGCACTTCTTATGAATTTAAACCAAAACAAAAATCCTTAGATTTACCTTGGATACCTGAATTTAAGGTTAAATCAAAATCAAATTTAATTTCTTTATTAAAATCTGGAAAACAAATAATAGCTAAACCAGTTATTGGTCTTGGGGGCCAGGGAATTGTGTTTTTAAATGATTTAAAAAAAGTAGATTTTATTTTTAAAAAAGGTCTTTCTAACTTTTTTTATGAACAATTTGTTCCTGCTGATGAAGAAAGAAGATATATTTTTTTAGATAATCAATATGTTATTGGAAGAAAATGCGGAAAATTTGGACTTCCTGGAGAAGAGCATTTTTCTAGTGTAAATCTTATGGAAGGAATTCCAAAAGAAATTGAATTAGCAAGAAAAATAGTTAAAGATACGGGAATGTTTTTTTGCGCTGTTGATTTTAGGGGAGATTATTTATTGGAAATTAATGGTTCTGGAACAGGCGTGGCTCCTCCAGATCCAGAAGAAGTTGAACAATTAGATATTTATAATTTGTCTGGACCTGTTGTTATGGCTGTTGAAAAGCATATTCAAGATAAGATTCTTAAAATCAAGGAAGGAAAATGAAAAAAGCGTTTTTAGTAGCTACTTCTGGAAGCATAAGTAAAAAAAACCTTAATTTTGCAAAGAGAAAATTGCGTGATTTCGGGTTTGTAGAAGACCATAGACAAGATATTTTGTCTGAATATTTATTTTATGCTGGAAATTATAAAAGGAGAGCGCAAGAACTAAATGAAGCTTACAAGTCTTTTGCTGAAGTTATTTTTTCAGTTCGTGGAGGGGGTGGAGCAGTGCATCTTTTACCTTTTTTAGATTATAATGAGATTAAAAATTCTAGAAAAATTCTTGTTGGTTCTAGCGATGTAACAATTCTTTTAAATACTCTTTTTCAGAAAACTAAGGCTAGATGCCTTCATGGCCCAAATATTGGAAAAACCAAAGGATTTCATAATAAAACTATTAATTGTTTGTTAAATGCTATAAATAAGAAAAATTATTGTGTTTTATTTAAAGATAAGGATGTTCTTTGTAAAGGTTTGGCTAAAGCTCCAATTGTTGGAGGAAATTTAGAATTGTTAGGAAGATCCTTAGGCACTTCTTTTGAAATAAAAACTTCTGGCAAAATTGTTTTTTTAGAAGATTATAGTATGAAATCTTGGAGGGTTTTTGATATTCTTTGGCAACTTAAATTGGCTGGGAAATTTGATAATGTTAAAGGAATTATCCTAGGTTATTTTACAAAATGTGGTAAAGATATTTATAAATATCTTTTTGAATTTTTTAAAGATTTTAAAGGTCCTGTGGTTTTTCATCAACCAATTGGTCATGAAGAACCAAATTTAACTATTCCTTTAGGAGAAATTTGTACAATTGATACTGAAAAAGGTTATTGGAGGATTACTTTTTCTTAATTTTTTGACATTATCTTTAATTTTTAGTATTTTCAAGTTTTTTAATGAATTAAGAGGATTTTAATTGTTTTTTTAATTAAAAATACACCCCGACTGAATCAGAGAGCATCTGGACCAAAGTTATGGGACTCTTTTATTTCAGATATTTGTTTTTTTAATTTTGGAATATCTTTTTTTATAATGCCCCAAACAATATCTAAATCAACCCCAAAATAATGATGAATCATTTTGTCTCTTGTTCCTGCAATTTCTTTCCATTCAACTTCTTTATATTTGTTTTTTGTTTTATCTGAGATATTTTTAACAGCTTCTCCAATTATTTCTATTTCTCTTGTTATTGCACTTTGTTTTAATCTGCTTGAATTTAATTCATCTTTGTCCATGTTTTTTGAAAATTCTCCCACTGCTTCAATACTTTCTAAAATGTGTTTAATAAAAATTAAATCTTTTTTTTCATTCATATTATTTTTACCTCTTGATTTAATATCCTTTGCTTTAAAAGAGGATGCAGAGATTTATAACTAATTAAATCTACTTTTTTATTTAATTGTTCAGATAATTTTATCTGTAATCCTGCAAATTCAAAACCCATTTTTTCTCTTGGTTGAATTAAAATATCAATATCGCTATTTTTCTTTTGTTCTCCACGAGCATAACTTCCAAAAATGCCTGCTTTTTTGATGTTGTTTTGTTTTAGAATTTTTACTATTTGAGATTTTAGTTCTTGAAATTCATTTCCTTTTCTTTTTCTTTTTTCTTCATATAGTTTTTTGTCTGCTAGAACTTCTTTTTGTTTAAGTTTTTCTTGGGATAAGTCTACTCCAAGATAGATTTTCTTTTTTGATATTTTTTCTTTGTTTCTTATGGAGAGAACTCTATAATAATACTTTTTCTTATTTCTTGTTTTAATTTCTGTGAATACCATATGTATTTGTGGGTCTACATATTTATAAATGTTGTGATGTAGACCCATTTTGGTTGTGAAGAAAGTGTTTGTGTAAAAGCTCACGTAAAGTTAACAAATTTAAGAACGCCCCGACCGTATACCGAGTCATTGTGGCATCTTCGAGAGAATCGCTTATTCTCATTAAATTAATCATATTTTCCATCGCTGTTGTGTGCGATGGCAATGATTTATAAATCTTGTCGAAAGAGATATTTATTCACTTCTGGATTCAAAATCTGAAAAGTTTTTCATAATCTTTATGATTCATCCAATCAAGAATAATAGCTAAAACTTCTATTTGATTGTTTGTTATTGTATATAATAATCTCCAATCTTTTCTTAAATTGTATATCCAGAGATTATCTATTTTATACTTTTTGATTAGTTCTTTTGGAATAAGTTTTTTCTTAACATTTCTTCCAAAAAATGCATTGTTTTTTATTGATTTCAAAGCGTTTTCTATTTCCTTGAATAGTCTTTTGTCCTCAGATTCCAAATTTTTAAACACTTCTTTTAATTCATTATTTACAAAGATTACTTTGGATTCCATTCTAAATCCTTCCTGTTTTTGTATTTTTCATATAATTCTGGATTCCAGATGTAAACAATATATCCTTTTAGATCATAGGCTATTTTTAATGAATTTTCAAGATATTCCATTATCACTTGAAATGTTTGCCACATTACTTTTTTTGGAAGTTTATTAAAGAGTTCTGTTTTTTTGAATTCTCCTGAGTTTTTATCAATGAATTTTTCTACCATTAAAACTGTTTGAAGTGTTGGGCTTCTAGCTAATTCGTTAGTTTCAAAATATGGTTTTTCTTTTTTTATCTGAGATTGCATGATATAATCAATTGATATTACTTTATAAATATTGTGATGTGGGCCTTTTTTTGTTGAGATTAGATTGATGGTTGGTGTTAAAATAATTAACTCTAAAATGGTAACATATCGAAAAGTTTATAAAGGAATATATTGTAGTAGTTTTAACTCAAAAGTAGTATAAAACATAAGAAAGTAAAATAAAATGACATTAAAAATACCAAAAACAATTCATGGAATAGATGGGAAAAAAGCATATGAGAGAATTGTAAATGGAATTCCAGAAGAGCAAACT
>CAZDPO010000015.1:0-15758 GCA_964507595.1 Candidatus Woesearchaeota archaeon | reverse complement strand
TTATCTTAATTTAAATTCAGGCAATCCCAGAGTATATATCAAGATATAATTATCCAAAACCTTTTTAAGCTAATTTTCCAATAGATAATCATGTTTAAAATAAACTTAAACGATAAAACAGGCAAGACTTACAAGATTGAATCAGAAGCAGAACAATTAATTGACAAAAAGCTTCACGATACTGTTCAAGGAAAAGACATATCTCCTAATTTAGAAGGATATGAATTTGAAATAACAGGTGCTAGTGATAAAGCTGGATTTACTGCAATGAAAGAAGTTACAGGAATAGGTTTAAAGAAACTTCTTTTAGGATATGGAAAAGCTATGAAAAAAAGACCTAAAAGAGAAGGGAAATTTAAAAGATCAAATAAAACACCTAAAGGATTAAGATTAAGAAAAACAGTAAGAGGAAATACAATTTCATCTGTAATTACTCAAATTAATTTAAAGGTTCTAAAAGAAGGTAAAAAATCTTTAAAAGATATTTTTGCTCCTGAAAAACCTGTAGAAGAAACAAAACCTGAAAAAACTGCATAAATTTTAAATTTTCTAAATAAGATTTATAAATAAGACTAACTCCTCCTCTAAATGAACTATCATAATAAACGAAATAGTGCAAAATTAAGAACCATATTTAAAAAAATTGGGTTAATAACAATTTTTTCAGGAATTATTTTTATTTCTTATAAAGTTGGTTCTGGAGATTGGCTAATAGATGCGCACTTTAAAGATGCAAAATGGTATGAATGCAACGATCCAATTGATGGTTGCTATACAAATGAAAACATATTACATAATAAATATAATTGGATTGTTTATAAAGAAGAAGTTACAAAAAGATCAAGATTAGAAAAAAAATCTATACGACCAGATTTAGATAAAGATGGTTCTGTTTGCTCATGTGTATCTAATAAGTAGTAACATATAGAAAGGTTTATAAATTAAAAAAATATATAATTTTATGAAAAATTTAAGACAATTAATAGAAAACCAAGCTTTAGAAAAACTCCCTCTTATTTTGAATATTCCTTTTATTATTGAACCTCAAGATATGAATCCATTAGTTAAAGCAGGAGATATTCAAAGAGAAAAAATCAAGATTATTGGAGATAAATCCTATGAAGGATCTGCATTAACTTATTATTTAATTTCACAATTACGTGGAAATAATGTTTACGATAAAGAGATTCAAATTCTAGAAAGCGCATTACCTGAGATCGGAGATTATCTTAGATTGCATAATGAAAGAGATGAAAAAGGAAAACCAACATTCCATTTATATAAAGATAAAATCATACAAAAACTAAATCCCTTAAAAGATTCTAATTGCAAAAAACAAATTGAAAAAATCTTTGGACAAGCAATGTCTCAAATAGATTATTGTAAAGAGTATGCTACATTTGAAATCATTGAAAATGCAGGGTTTTTAAAAGAATATCTAGAAGGAAACACTAGTGTTCAATTTAAAGAGGGATGTAAAGATTCTGGAATGATTATGCATCATATCGGTCAAACTCAATCATTTTTAAAAGATATTTTTGGGAAAATATTAAATGTAGAGCCCCACCTCACAGAAGAACAAATAAAAAAAATAAGAAATAGATTCTTCAAAAAATAAAATGAAAAATTTAGGTCAAATAAAAGCAAAAATAGCAACAGAAATTAATCAAGCAACAGAGTATGCTAAAGATGCAGATTCTAGAGAAGCAATACATTTCACGTTTGCAATAAATTATGCTAGAAAAAATAACTTATTGAAAGAAGCAGATGAAATAAAAAAAGCTATTGAAAATTATCAAAATTTTCAAGATAGTTTAGAAAAAGAAACTTCAATTCAAACTATCCCCATAAGAGAAATCTTAAAAGACACTCTAAAAAAAACAGGAAAAATAAGGGCATGCGATTATCTAAAAGGGCGTATAAAATTCCCAGAATACAAAGAGATGGTTAAAAAAGATTGTGGGATTCCTTCACTTATTGATGAAGAAAACCAAATAGATAGATCAAATCTTATTTACTATACAAATAGAATATCTACAAGAAACTAATTCAAAACCCTTAAAAACTTCTTCTTCAATCTAATTCTATGTCAAAACAAGAATTAAACTTACCAGAAATAAATATTGGAGTAGTTGGACACATTGACCATGGAAAAACAACATTACTTAGTAAATTAACTGGCAAATTTGCAGATACACATTCTGAAGAATTAAAACGAGGAATTACAATAAAATTAGGTTATGCAGATTTAATCATATATGAAGATAATGGAAATTTTAATCTAGAAAAAAAAGGAAAACCAGTAAGATATGTGAGTTTTATTGATGCACCAGGTCATGAAATGTTAATGGCAACAATGTTATCTGGAGCAGCTACAATAGATGCTGCAATTTTAGTTATTGCTGCAAATGAAGGTATAAAACCACAAACAAGCGAGCATTTAATGGCATTACAAGCTAAAAAAATAAATAACATAATTATTGTTCAAAATAAAATAGATTTAATTTCAAAAGAAAAAGCTTTAGAAAACTACAAAAAAATAAAAGAATTTGTTAAGGGAACAATTGCAGAAAACTCTCCAATAATTCCAATATCTGCTCAACAAGGAATAAATATCAATCAATTATTAAAAGAAATTTCACAATTACCAATTCCAAATAAAGATGAAAAATCAAGCCCAATATTCTTAGTTGCAAGAAGTTTTGATATAAATCGCCCAGGATCATCAATACAAAATTTAAAAGGTGGAGTTCTTGGAGGCATATTAAAAAAAGGAATCCTAAAGGTAGGGGAAAAAATAGAAATAAAACCAGGTTTAAGTGAAAAAAAGAATAATCAATTTATATATTCTCCTCTAACAACAAAAATATTATCAATTCAAAAAGGAAACGAATCTGTAAAACAGGTTTCTCCAGGTGCAAGTATATCTATTGAAACAGAATTAGATCCATATTTAACAAAAACAGATTCTTTAACTGGGTGTGTTATTTCAACTACTGGAGAACTTCCAGATATAACAACTAAAGTAAAAATTAAAACAGAATTTTTCAAAGAAGTTTTTGGACAAGAAGGCCATAAAAAAGTAGAAGAAATAAAAACAAAAGAAATGCTTATGCTAAGCGTAAATACAACAATTACAGTGGGAACAGTTGAGAAAATATCTAAAGACGAAGTTGAATTTAATCTAAATATTCCAATTGTAGCTTTAAAAGGAGATAATGTTGGAATTGCAAGAAGAGTTGAAGGTCATTGGAGATTAATTGGATATGGTGAGATTATAGGATAAATAACTTTAAAATAATCAATTAAATTTATAACTGGCTTTTATTTCTATTTCTTTATGGCAATCTACTCACATTCTAAACTATCTACTTTTGAACAATGTAAACAAAAATATAAATTTAGATATATAGATAAAATAAAACCAGATTTTGAAGCTTCAATTGAAGCTCATCTTGGAAAAGCTGTTCATGATACTCTAGAATGGCTATACAATAATGTCTTAGACAATAAAATTCCCACATTAGATCAAACAATAGAACAATATTCAAATAATTGGCAAGAAAATTATAAAGAAAATTTTAAAATAGTTAAACAAGAATTTAAACCTGAAGATTATTTTAACAAAGGGGTAAAATTCCTAATTAATTATTATCTAAAATATCAACCTTTTAAAGATGGAACAATTGAAATGGAAAAAAGAGTATTTGTTAATTTAAATGAAAACTCTTCAAATAAAATTATTGGATATATAGATAGATTAGTTTACAATAAAGAAACAGATACATATGAAATCCATGATTATAAAACAGGTAATTTTTTACCTTCTCAAGATAAATTTGATACAGATAGACAATTAGCACTTTATGGAATAGCAATAAAACAATTATTTGGAGAAAATAAAGAAATACTTTTAGTTTGGCATTATCTAGGACATAATAAAAAGATAACTTCCACAAGAACAAATCAACAACTTGAAAAATTAAAACAAGATATTTTAAATTTAATAGATGAGGTTGAAAGCACTCAAGAATTTCATCCAAATAAATCAATTTTATGTGATTGGTGCGAATATAAATCAAAATGTCCTGCTTTTAAAGTTCAATTCAAATTAAACCTCTAATTTCTTTTGTTCAAGTTCTAATTTAACTTCTTTCTTAGGTCTACGTTTAGATTGAAATTTAGTTCTAACTAAATCTAATTTCACAAACTCTTTTTCTTTTTTCTCAAGATACATTAATCCCATAAGAGTTAATGTGGAAAATACAATACCTACTCCAATTAAAATATAAATTGATGTAAATATTTTTGAAGCATTTGTTGTTGGATATAAATCACCATATCCTACTGTTGTTAAAGTTGTTGCTGAAAAATAAAATGAATCTGTCCATCCCCAATCTTCAAGTTCATGATACGCCACTGTTCCAATACCCAAAAATAAAATTAAAGTAAATAATAAAACCCCTATACGTATTTTTAATTTTGATTCCATATATTAAAAAAACATTAGAAATATATAAACATTTGTAGAAGAAATTAAAATCAAAACCTTTAAATACCAATATGAATTATCTTTCATATGAAATGTAATGCATATCATATTTTCTTTGGAAGTTTAGCTAATCCACTTAAAATCGAGATTATTACTTATCTTAAAGAAAAACCTTCATCTGTTACAGAATTAGTAAAAAAACTTAATGTTGAACAAAGTAAGCTTTCACATGCATTAACCTCATTAAAACATTGTCATATTGTAGAAGTTAAAAAAGATGGAAAATCAAGAATATATTCTTTAAATAAAAAAACAATTTTACCAATACTCGAAATTTTAGATAATCATAGAGAAATATTTTGTAAAGGATGTGAGTTTAAATGAAAATAAAAAACGAAAAACAATTAATAAAAATTCTTAAGAAAGATGTTAAAGAAACAGATAAAAAAAGAATAGTTATTCTAGCTGGGCATTTCCCATTAATTTACACTAAAGAAAAAGCAATAGAAGCAATTGATAAATGGGGAGAATTTTCTATTTATACATTAGAATTAGGGTGTGAAATTGCAAAATACGCAAAAGATATTGGTAAAGAAGTTAGATTTGTTTTCTTTGTAGATGATCATATCTATGAAAAAATGAATAATCTTAATACTGATAATTTAAAGAAGAAAAGAAAGGAATTGTATAGGTTAAAATCTGGAAAAACAGCAAAAATTTTAGAAGTTTATAGAAAAATTATGAATAGTTTTGGATTTTCTGAAAAAGATATAATTAGACACGACCACAAAAAAAGCGGAAGAGAAAATTGTATATATTTTAGTGAGAAAATTTTGCGTAAATCTCTAAGGAAAATTGATAATGAATGTGCAAAAGAATATACAGAATTTATTGAAGATAAAAAATATTTTGATAAAAATAACAATTACATAATTACCTTTGCTCCAAACATATGTAAAGAAAATATTTGTGATATTGCATTAGATTTAGAAATTAAAGGATTGTCTTCTTCTCATGTTTTTATAGAAACAATGGCTATTTTATCAGGTAGAAAAAAACTTTATAAATTTGGAAGGGGAGTTACTTATAGAAAAGATGGGGGGATAAAATGAAAATAAGAAAAGCTACAATTAAAGACGAGAAACAAGTAGTAAAACTCTTAAATGAATATGATAAATATGAATATTCTCTTGATAAAAGACATAAACCAGACACAATAAAAGAAATAAAAGAACTTTTTAATAAAATCATAAAAAGTGAAAGAGGAATCATTTTAGTATTAGAAATTAATAATAATCTTGAAGGAATTATTAGTGGAGAATGGAATTTTAATTTAATGGGCAAAGGTTCGCAAATTCATCAATTATTTATATCAAAAAAATACAGAAAAGATGATTATGGGAAAAAATTACTTAAAGCATTAGAAAACCATTTTAAAAAAATTGGTTGTAAATCAATTAAGAGTTTTGTCCTTATTAAAAATAAAAAAGTTTTGCCTTTTTACAAAAGATTAAATTATTCTTTTAAAGAAGAAGGATATATTATAAGAAAAGAACTAAAATGAAAATAACAAGGGAAGAAATTGATAAAATAGCAAAAGACTATGAGATAGGAAAAGTTATTAAGTATAAATTAATAAAACAAGGGAAGATTAATTATAACTTTGATGTTAAAACAAATAAAGGAAATTTTGTAATAAGAATCTTAGGACACAAAAATGACAAAGCCAATAAAAGAAAATTAAAGCTTGAATTTAAAGTGTTAAATTTTCTAAAAAAGAACAAATTTCCTTATGAAATTCCTTATCCCATAAAAAATGGAAAAGGGATTTTTTTGTCTAAAGTTAATGGAAAAGATTGTTGGGTCTATAAAAAATTAAAAGGAAAAAACATAAAAAAAATAAATGAAGAAAAAATAAAGAACATAGCAATTCTTTTAGCAACATACCATAAATTCGTAAAAAAAATTAAATTGAACAAAAATGAAAAAGTACATGCAGATAATTTTTTTGATTTAAACTGGCTTCTAAAAAAATATTCTTCTATGAAAAAAATAAGACAAAAAAATAATGTGAATAAGCTCATTTTAGAAAATTTCAAATTTTTTGAAGACCTCTTAAATAAAATCAAAAAAATAAAATTTAATAAGAATATAATTATAACTCATTCGGATTTTCAAAAAGAAAATTTTCTATTTGAAGGAGACAAGATAAAAGGATTATTGGATTTTGATAATTTAGATACATTGCCATTAATAAAAGACCTAGCATCAGCCATACAAAATGCTTGTTTTGGAAATTTAAAATTAAATAATTCTAAGATGAAATTATTTCTAAGAGAATATGAAGAAATTAATAAATTATCTAAAGAAGAAAAAGAGATGATTCTTCCTGCAATTTTAAGAGAAAAGTGTATTGGATTCTGGTGGTTTTATATGGAATTGAAAAAAGAGAAAGATAAAAAATATAAAATTATAAAAAAAATAATAAATGAAGCAAAAAATTTGGAAAAACTAAAATGAAAATATATCTCGACAACGCAGCAACAACAAAAGTAGATGAAAAAGTTGTAAAAGCAATGTTACCATACTTTACACAAGAATATGGAAATGCATCATCACCACATTTAGAAGGAAATAAAGCAAAACAAGCACTAGAAAAAGCACGAAGAATAATTGCTAAATCAATAAATGCAAAACCATCTGAAATATATTTTACTTCAGGAGGAACAGAATCAACAAATTGGGCATTAAAAGGACATTTCTGGAGACATCAGAAACTACAAACAGGTAAAAATCATTTAGTTACAACAAAAATAGAACATGATTGCATATTAAAAACAGCAGAAAGATTAGAATCTCAAGGTGGAACAGTAACTTATCTTGATGTGAATAAACAAGGATTTATTGACCTTGAAGATTTAAAAAAAGCAATCACACCTCAAACATTTTTAGTTTCAATAATTCATGCAAATAATGAAATTGGTACCATCCAAGATATAAATGAAATTTCAAAAATATGTAAAGAAAAAAATATACCTTTACATATAGATGCTTGTCAAAGCTATACTAAATTGCCTATTAATGTAAAAAAACAAAACTTAACATTTGTATCTCTTAATTCACATAAAATTCATGGCCCAAAAGGAGTTGGAGCATTATATATTAAAGAAGGCACTGAGATGACTTATTTATTTCACGGAGGAGGGCATGAAAGAGGATATAGAAGCGGAACAGAAAACATACCTGGAATTGTTGGTTTTGCTAAAGCAGTTGAAATTTCAAACCAAAAAAATGTAAAACATATGCAAGAACTTAGAGATTATTTTATTAATAGAATTTTAACCGAAATTCCAAACACCACACTCAACGGACCAACAGGAGGCCCAACTTCAAAAAAAAGGTCATCCCATGGGGAAAATAAAAGATTAGCAAACAACATAAACATATCATTTAATAATATCGAAGGAGAATCAATTGGAGGTTATTTAGAAAACGCAGGTGTGCTTGTATCAACAGGTTCTGCTTGTATGTCTAATACTTTAAAAACAAGCCATGTACTCAAAGCAATTGGTCTTCCACCTCTTTCAGCAAATTCTTCAATTAGAATGAGTATAAGTAAATTCACAACAAAAGAGGATTTAGATTATGTTATGAAAAAACTTCCAAATGTTGTAAAAAAACTAAGGAGATTAAGTCCAATAAAATGAACATTTTATTTGTGTGTAGATATAATAGGTTTAGAAGTAGAACTGCAGAAGCATATTTTAAAAAGATAAATAAAAATAAAAAAATTAAAGTAAAAAGTGCAGGAATCTTTAAAGGAAACTACCCACTTAGCCCAATCCAAGTTAAAACAGGAAAAAAACTAGGAATTGACATAAATGGAAGACCTCAAGCTATTAGTTCAAAATTATTAGCTTGGCAAGATTTAATTATTGTGATTACAGATGACTATCCAAAAGGACTTTTTAATTATGGATCTTATAAAAATAAAGTGATTATCTGGAAAATCAAAGATGTTTTAACAAGAAAAAATGAAAGAGCAAACATAAATATTATGAAAGAAATTATAAAAAAAGTAGATAAATTAAATAAAGAATTAAACAAAAAATCAAAATGAAAACCAAAAAGACAACAAAAAAACCTAAAACACAAATAACAAAAGAAACAAACATTATAGATGCATTAAATATAAATCCAGATGCAGCAGATATTTTAATGGAATCTGGAATGGTATGTATTGGATGTGCAATGGCACAATTTGAAACATTAGAACAGGGTTTAAGTGCACATGGATTCTCAAAAAAACAAATTGATGAAATAGTTGGGAGGTTGAATAAAAAATAAAATGTCAAAGTTAAATATATATTTAATACGACATGGTGAAAAAGATGAAAGTGGAAAACACCTTACCAAAAGAGGAATAAAACAAGCAAAATTATTTGCTAAAAAAATTAAAAATAATAAAATAACCAAAATATATTCTAGCGATCTAGAAAGATGCAAAGAAACAGCATTAATAATTGCAAAGAAGTTAAAACTTCCAATACAATATGAAAAATCCTTAAGAGAAGTAAAAGGATTTATTAAAGAAAATCCAGAAAAATATCCTAAAGAAATAAATGAAATTGAAAAAATATTCTTAAAATTATCTAAAGAAAAAGGGGAGATTTTAGTGGTCAGTAGTGGAATCGTAAATAGAATTTTAATTGCATTATTTTTAGGTATCACCCCATCAAAAGCAAACTTCATACAAAATCCAACTGGATTAAACCACATTCAAGAAAATAAAGAACAAAAAAGATTTAGAATTTTATGTATAAATAATACAGACCATCTTACAAATAAATTAAAAATAACACAAAAAGACTAAAATGACACTAAACTATTCAAAGAAAGTCATACAACAATTTCTCAAACCTAAAAACTTCGGGAAAATAAAAAATCCAGATGCAATTGGAGAAGTTGGAAATCCTGTGTGTTTACCCCCAGAAGAAAAAATATATTTAAATAACCAATTTCAAGAAATTAAAAATAGTAAAAAAAATGATAAAATAAGATCTCACGATTCCACAGAAAATAAAATAATTAAAAAAATTTCAAGGGCATATGGCGGAAAATTGGTAACAATAAAAAATTGCCTTGGAAAAACCTCTCTAACAAAAGATCATTTAATATACGCAATAAAGGTCCCAAAAGAAGACAAATATTTTAGAAACAAAGGAAAAAGAACATTAATTCCTTCATGGTATCACGCAGAACATTTAGAAAAAGGAGATATAACAATTTATCCTATAAATCAAAGAATAAAAGATATAAAATATCTTAAAATAAACATTGAAAAAAAGAAATATGATTTTAAAAGCAAAAAAATACCAAACAAAATACCTTTAAATAAAAAATTAATGCGGTTATTTGGATACTTTTTAAGTGAAGGAAATGTTCAAGACAAACCTTCAAAAACATACATCTCTTTTAGTTTGAACATTAAAGAAAAAAACATTGCGGAGGATATCAAAATAATTGTTAAAGAATTATTTAATTTAGATGTAAGATCTAGAGAGATAAAAAAAAGAAATACTTTAGTAGTATATATTTATCAAGTACATTTAGCAAAATGGTTTAAAGGTTTATTTGGAAATGGGGCTTTAGAAAAAAAACTTCCAAAAGAATTTATGGAACTCCCTTTAAAAAAACAAGAAGAATTAATCAAAGGTTTATGGGTGGGAGATGGATGTATTAATCTAGATAGAAAAGGTCCTAGAGCAAATTATGTGACAATTTCGTACCAATTAGCACAACAAATAAAAGAATTATTATTAAGGCAAGATATAATTCCTTCTATCTATTTAGATAAAGAAAAAATTTCTAAATGGGCAAAACATAAAAAAGCTTATAGAATTCATGTGGGGCAAAGAAAATCTTTAATAAAATTAGCAAAAATATTAGAAAGAAAATATAATTCAAAAACCTACGAAACAATAAATTCGTGGATAGATAAAAATGAATTATTTACCCCAATAACTAAAGTGGAATCCAGAAACTACAAAGGGAAAGTATATAATTTAGAAGTAGAGAAAAAACATTCTTACCTCTCAGAAAGTCTCTCCCTTCATAATTGTGGAGATATAATGGAAATGTATCTTAAAATAGATAAAAAAACAAATATAATCAAAGATATTAAATTTCAAACATATGGTTGTGCAGCTGCAATAGCTTCAACATCAATGCTAACTCAACTAGTAAAAGGTAAAACAATTGCAAAAGCTGAGAAATTAACAATGAGCGATGTTAAAAACGCACTACATGATTTACCTAAAATAAAAATACATTGTTCTTCTATGGCTGTTCAAGCTCTAAAAAAAGCAATTGAAAATTATAAAGGGAAAAACAAATAAAATGGAAAATAAAAAAGTTGGATGGTTAATAATAGGAATAGGAATTCTTGCTTTAGCAATATCACTTATATTTAATTTCACACTTAGAAAAATAACAGATGCCACCTGTACACATGGTTCATCTTGTACAATGTACGATACAATGAATTTTCAATTATGGTTGAGTGCTGCAGTTGTTGGATTAATTTTAGTTATTGGTTTATTTATTATGTTTTCAAAGCAAAAAGAAAAAATAATAATTAAAAAAGTTAAACAACAACAAAGAAAAAAGAAAATAAACACTTCAAATTTAGATAAAAAAGAAAAAGAATTAATAGATATTCTAGAAAAAGAAAATGGAGCAATTTTTCAAGCAACATTAATGGAAACTCTTGGAGTTGGTAAGGTGGGAATTACTCGTCTATTAGATAAACTTGAATCAAAACAATTAATTGAAAGAAAGCGAAGGGGAATGAATAATATTGTTGTTTTAAAAAGTTAATTTGCAGAAACTAGTTTCATCAAAGTGAATATAATAAATATTTCTCTTAAAAGTTTACTTAAAATGGAGGAAAACAATATGAAAGCATGGATAATGATTGTTGGTGTTATTGCTATTTTAGCTATTGCGGGTTTTGCTGTAGTTAAAGCAACTTCAACAACAGGAGAAATTGTGCAAACAGATACAAACGCAGAAACTACTGCAAGTTGTTCATCATGCCCTATAGGTGGATGTACTGCAGAAAGTAATTGTGGGTTAGCAACCTGTGGAGCAACAACAGGCGGAACTTGTGGATGTGGAAGGTAATCCCTTCCCTCCCCTTTTATTTTTATTTTTATTTAAATTATTAATTAAATTTTAAGGAGGTATTAAAATGAAATACGACGAACATGCATGCGATTTTAAAAATGAATCAGAATGTGAAGAAGAAATAGAAAGTGAAATGTCTAACTTCGAAGAAGAATTAGGTATTAGATTTGGAGAATAATCACCGAATCTTATAAACAGCACTTACAGTTGCAGTCACATCTCTTTCTCCAGGTGTAATTGAAACTGCAGCTTCTTTAGCCATTACAGCATCTTCCATCATACCCATTCCCGAAGAAGAATAAACATTCCAAGGATAATAACCAAAATCATTAACTTGAATATTTACTAATTTTCCAACATTTTTACCAAAGCCAGATGCAACAGATTCTGCTTTAATTCTAGCATCTTGTGCAGCTAACTTCATAGCTTCTGCCTTATATTGGTTTTGTAATTCTGAACTTAATTCAAAATTAATATAATTAATATTTGCACCTGCATCTACACCTGCATCAACAACATCTCCAATTTTATCTGATTCTTCTGTAGATAATTCAACTTTTATAGAATGTGTAGCAATATATCCATCTTCTGTTCTACCTTTTTCATCCCAAATATAATTAGGATAAACATTAAAATTTTCAGTTATAATCTCACTTCTATCAAATCCGAGAGCAACAAGACCAGCAATTAATTGATCCACAATTAAAGAATTATTATCTTTAGCTTCAACAGCTGTATCTGCTTTTGTCTCGACATTAAAATATACTGTTACTAAATCAGGCATTGCCTTAACAGTAGCCATTCCTTGAACATTTACAGTGTTTCCTGCAGTTGATGGTCTAAGTGTAAATACTAAAATCAAAACAACAGCTATAACTACAATTGCAATTATAGAAGTTAAAATAATTGAATTATCTCTTTTACCCATACAATACAATTGTAAGATTAGTTTAAAAATCTTACTTATCAAAACCCTTAAAAACCACAAATTCTATCAAAATCTATGATAAACACTTGGAGTTATCCCCATCATTAGAAAGACTTTACCCAGTGCTAACTTTATCAATTCTAAGAAAACTTATAAATCACTCTTAACTAAATTAAATATAACATGGTGGATGTGGTCTAACGGTTATGACATGCGGTTGTGGAGAGCAATGTTTGCGAGAGACAATTGTTTCATAAATAACGCGAGCAGGCTTGCGAATTCCGTATAAAGAGGGTTCAACTCCCTCCTTCCACCCTTAATTTCGAAAGAAATTATGGGGGCTAACGAAATAGACCTTTCAGTTCCACCCTTTATTAAAAATGGAAACAGTGAAAGGATTTAAAGATAAAATAGGAAAAGATGCTGAAAAAGCAGCTTTAATAAGAGAAATCGCTAGGCAAACATTTGAAAAATATAATTTTCAAGAAGCTGAAACACCTATAATTGAATATGAAGAATTTGTAAAAGGAGACAATTCAAATGATGAAGCTGTTTCAGATATCTTCAAACTAAAAGATAAAGGTCAAAGGAATTTAGCATTAAGATATGAATTTACATTTCAATTAAAAAGAATAGCTAAAAATCAAAAATTGCCTTTCAAAAGATTTCAAATCGGACCTGTATTTAGAGATGAACCAATTTCTGGAAATAGAGTAAGACAATTTACACAATGCGATGTTGATACAATTGGTGCAACAATAAAAGATCAAGCAGAAATTTTAGCAACAACAAAAGAAATTTTAGATGCCCTTAAAATACCCTCAACAATTTACATTAATAATATATCGCTATTAAATGAAATCTTAGAAGAGCAAAAGATACCAAAAAATAAAAAACAAGAAGTTATTAAAGAAATAGATAAATTAGACAAACTTCCAATAGCACAAGTTAAACAAAATTTAAGAGAATTAAATGCAGATAAAATAATAAATATATTTGCAAAACCTTTAGATTATTTTAAGAAATATAAATCCTATTCAGATATCCAAGAATTAACAAACTATTGCAAATATTATGGATTTGAAGTTAAATTTTTACCTTCCCTAGCAAGAGGATTATCATATTATACTGGAAATGTTTTTGAAGTAAAATCTAATATAAAAGAAAGTCTTTTTGGAGGGGGAACTTATATGATAGAGAATAATATTGCCACAGGAATTTCATTTTCAATAGAAAGATTAATGGCTGTGACAAATATTTTAATTAATTTAGATAGAATTTTAGTAGTCTCATTAAATCAAGACAAAAAAGCAATTGAATTAGCTAAGAAATTAAGAACTCAAAATAAAAATGTTAGTGTCTTTTTTGGAAAACCAAATAAGGCAATGGAATATGCAAATTCATATGGAATTAAAAAAATAATATTTGTTGGAGAAAAAGAAACTCAACAAAAAAAGTTTATGATTAAAGATTTAAAAACAGGAAAACAAAAAATATTAACTATTACTAAAACCATCAAGCCCGCCTAGAAAAATAATCTTTTTCTATCATATCTAGTATTTGAGAAGCAGAATCTTTTTCTTTTTGAAGTGCAACATCAAATTCAGAATATTGTTCTTCTTCAAGCCCAAATTTATTATATAAAAATCCATTTGGACTCCGTATATTTACATCATAAATATTAAATGTTTTAGAATCACGCTTAGATTTAGGACAAAGTCTTTCTATTTTCCAACCTATAAAACCCTTCTCGTGTATTTTTTTAATAAGCCCTCTAAGAGATTTCTTATCATCACCCATATAAAAATCTCTCAAAATTTACTTAAAAACATGCACATTCACTTAAAAAAGAAGACACAAGGCTTTTAAACAAAGCCCTTCAAAAATGGCAAAAATACAAGGGCACAGAAGACAATATTTTTCACTAGATATAATGAAAAAAATATCTGAAAACAACATAATTAAATCTTCAGCATTTGTAAAAGAAATGGAAAGATTAGGATATATTTCCCCAAGAACATATATATGGAGATATGAAAGGCAAGGAATTCTTAAAAAAATCAAAAAAGGGGAATACAAATTATTTATTACATAATTTAATTTTTTCTATTACATATTTTCCACCCATTCCATCCCATTCTTTTCTCCCTTTAGTTACTATTAAACACTTTTTAAAAAGTGGACAATCCAACACAAAAGTTTCTGCTTCTCCACCCTCAAATGCAAGATGAAAAGAAAACTTTTCACTTAATTGTCTTAATTCCTCAAAAGATTTCTTATTTATTTTTCTCCCTAACCATTTTTCTTCCAATCCTTCAGAAGCCACACCAACAATCAAAACTTTAAAGCCATTACTAATTAATTCATGCAAATATTCAAGTTCATCTTTTTGCCAAAGTGGATTAATACATTTTAATTCCAAATTATCACATATCTTTTGAATTCTTGAAGCTTGATATACAGATTGAATAGCGCCTGTTACTATCCCTTCAATTCCATATTCTTCTTTAACTTTTTCAATAATTTCTTTTAAATCTTCAAGTTCTTTTTCTTTTTCTCCTTTAGTTGTCTGAAATACTAAAGGCAATCCCATTACTTCAGCTTGCTTTTTTGTTTTCTCAATATTTGGAGTATGAAACATATAACTTTCTGAATTTTCAGATACAACAGAAATTAAACAAACTAATTCATGACCTTGTTGCTTTGCTAAATACGACGCATATACTGAATCTTTTCCACCTGAAAATAATACTGCTAATTTCATATTTTTCAATAGAATTATAGGTTTTTAAAGTTTAATCCTTCTTAAGTGAACGAATTTCTGCTATTTTTTCTAAAGTTCTTTCTTTCAATTCATCTAAATCATCAATACCCTTAAGTTTGTTTGATCTAACTGACTTTAAAATTTTCATTCTTTTCCATCTACCATCAATATAGTAAAATATCCTATCTAAAACATTTTTAGGAGATAATTCTTGCTCATAAAAATTAAGTAATCTCACTGGAAGTTTAGAAAGTCTTGCATATACTGGATGATTCATATAAGTAGCATCAATTACAGTATCATCCCCGTCATAATTCATAAAAAACTAAAAAATAACTACTTTTTAAAGATTATTATACTAAAAGTATCTCCGATACTTATAAAAA
>CAZDPO010000014.1:0-16254 GCA_964507595.1 Candidatus Woesearchaeota archaeon | reverse complement strand
CAACAATATTTATAAACATATTTTCCTTTTCTTAAACATAAAAAATGAAGGTGAAAAAATATTTTCTTGTAGTTAGTTTATTTATGATTTTCTTAGCATTTGTTATGTTTGTTTCTGCAAGTTTTAATATTGGAAACCAAAGCTATTCTATTCAAAATCATTATCTAGATGATTCATATTTAAGCGGGTGGATAAATATTAGTTTTAATCAAATGCCTGCAAATTCAATATTTACAGATTCTCTAAATAATAATGCTACATTAATAGACATATTAAACAAAAATTCAAATTATGATTATAATTGTAGTTCTATAGGTTGTGGAACAAGTTATATTGCAAGTGGAAAAGCTTTAACAAAAACATTTCAAATTAATGAAGGTTCAACTAAATTAATTGGATTTAAAATAAAAGATAAAATAGAGAGTATTGAATCTTTAACAATGACTCTTCAAAGTAATGCCCCAACTTCTTGTATTAGTCAAGTAAAATTAGATTTTGGAAAAGATGAAATCATTGAAATTATTAATAATAAAAGTTCAACAACCTATTGCTCAACAATTTATGCAGGTTGTTTTGAAACAAATGCAAGCAGTGGCGGAGGTATAGACCCAGGTAAAACAAGTGGAACACCCACTGCTCCAATAACTGGGGAAGTTATTTTAGGAGATCCTCAAGATGTTTTATTAACAAATACCCCATTATGTCAAAAAATGCAATTGCCTGAATCTCCAAAAATTGGGATAGGTGCATGGATAAAAGAAGCAACTCCTGGAAATAGACAAGTTAAAATGGAATTATTTGATTTAGAAGGAAATTTAATTGATAATTGCACATTATCTAAAGCTACTATGGGAAGTGTTGGTAAAAGAGTTGTGTGTTCAACAGAGTTTAGAGTTATAGAACCTCAAGAAAATTATATTTGCGTTCATACTGAAGGAGCAAGTGGAGAATATAAAACAAGAGGGTTTATACCTGAAAATGAATCCTGCGGGTTTATTGGATATCCTCCTGCAACTTCTACAGGCGCATATGACATATTTGCTCAATCTCTAAATTTCGCTATAGTTGGAACCTTAAATATTGAAAATGAACTTGAAGATGATTTAACAATATCTAAAGTTATTGAAAATTATATTTTAGAGAAATATGGAAGTTTAGATTGCTCAGAAGAATGTTTAATTCCATTAAATATAATCTCAAATAAAGATCAAACAATTACCTTAAATAATTTAAAATTAAAATACAATAAAGTTGGATTGGGATTAGTAGAAGAAAATTATTTTTATGATTTTGATGAAACATCTTCAAAAATAGATGCTAATTTTCAAAAACTATTTTTAGATAATTCTTTTTTAATATCTAATGGAGCAGGATTATTAGATTATTTATTATCTTTAGAAAACACAAATATAATTAATGAAAATATTACAATTGAAGAATTAAATATGAGTATAAACCCAAGCATAACTGCTGCAGAAGTTCCAACTAATTTTAAAGTTAATATTGTTCCTTCTAAAAACATTAAAAGATATGAATGGGATTTTGGAGATGGAACAACAAAAACAACAACAGAATCTTCAGTAGACCACACTTATTCAAATATTCAAAACTATAGTTTAATTGTTACAGCTATAAAAAATGACTCTAGTGAGGAATTAACTAAATCCTTTATAATTGAAGTTAAATCTCCTGAAAGCATTATTGCAAATAAAATTGAAGAACTAAGAGAAAATATTGTAAATCTTAAAACTCAATTAATTAGTTTTGATAGTTATTCTAAACAAAGAATAGAAGACTTATTAAATTTAAGTTCTAAAGAAGAAGAATTAACTATTTTAGAAGATGAGTTTGAACAAGCAACAACAGATGAAGAATATACTGAAATTGCAAAGACATTATTTTCTTTAGATATACCTAGTTCAATAATCTCTACTAGTCTTGGAGAAATAACAATTAATCCAAAAAGTGGAGATATGGATGTTATTGCTCTTTCAGATATAACTGGTGAGACATTTGATATAATTAAAAAACAAGAATATAATGATGCAATATTAAAATGGATGCAAGAAAACACAATAATCAAAGCTTCTACAAAGAAAATATTTTTTAAATATGGAGGTTCTACAGAAAATGCATTAAATATTTTTGAATTAAAATTTGAATTAATAGGCACAACAGAACATTATTTAATTATAGAAGATTTAAATAACTTAAATTTAGATGTGGATTATAATGAAAATGGTGCATATAAATATATTCTGATAGATTCTCTAACAAATAGAATTAAATTAAGCACAACAGAAGATATCCCAATTTCAGATATTTCTTTTTTTATATCTCCAAAAATATCTGAATTATCTTTAATAGATAATCCAATTTCTCCAAAAGGATATAATAAAAACATATTATGGATAATCCTTATTGTTTTAGGTGTATCTTTAATTGTATTTATTGGATTAAATATAACTCATAAAAGAAATAAAATTAAAAAACTCTTCAAAGCTAAGGCAAATCTTGCCAATATTAGAAAATATGTTCAAGAGGAAAAATATAAAGGAGTTCCAGAAGCACAAATAAAACAAAATTTAACAAGAGCTGGGTGGAGTGCAGGACAAATAAATTATATTATTAAAAGCCACAACCATAAAGATTTTAGATTAAAATCTATGTTTAATTTTATGGCAAAGAAAGATAACAAAATTAATAAACAAAGGAGATTAAGATAGGATATGGCAAACTCAAAACCTCTGGTTTTGGTTCTGTCATTTTTAAAAAAATAAAAGATGGCAATGAAAATAATAAGAAACTTTTTTAAGAGAATATTTACAAACATGTTTAAAAATAAAAAGGAGATAAAACTTGGTTTTTATGGGCCTCCAAATGCAGGTAAAACTAGTTTAGCGAATAGAATATGTAAGGATTTTACAGGGGAAGAAATTGGAAGTGTTAGTAAAGTCCCACATGAGACAAGAACTGTTCAATTTAAAGAAAAAGTAGAAATATCTTACAAAGGTAAAAAAATGACTTTTAAGATAATTGATACTCCTGGAATTGCTACTAAGATTGATTATGAAGATTTTCTAAAATATAAAGTAAATAAAAAAGATGCTAAAACTAGAGCAAAAGAAGCTACTCAAGGAATTATTGAAAGTATAAAATGGTTAGATGACATGGATTTAGTTGTAATTGTTTTAGATGCAAGTGAAAACCCATACAATCAAGTGAATATTACAATTATTGGAAATTTAGTTGCTAGAAAAATTCCTGTTTTAATTGTAGCAAATAAAAGTGATTTAAGAAAATCAAATTTAAAAAATATTGAATCTGCATTTCCAGAATATGATGTTGTTGGAATTAGCGCTAAATATGGTAAAAATCTAGAAGAGTTTTATGAATCTTTATTTAAACTCTCTAAAAAAACATAAAAAAAGATGGTGAAGAAAACAGTAAAAAAAGGATTAGGTAAGATAAAAGGATTTTCAATACAATTTCTACCTTATTCAGAAATAAAAAACTTAAATGGTGATGAACGAATAAGAAAAATATTGGGAATAGTTTTAGGAAATGATATATTAATTGTTCAAGGGAGATTAAAATCAGAAGAAGAAACAAGACTTATTGGAGATACTATGGCCATGATGGGTCATGTTAAAGGCTTTAAAGGTATTGAGTTGGCAGTTATATCTGGAAATGGAAATGGTAAAATCTTAGATAAAATAAAGCAAGGGATTGTGAAAAGACTCAATGGAGGGGATTTAGGAGCAATTACAATAATAGGTCCTGCTACAATTGTTAAAGAAATTAAAAGAAATCCAAAAAAAATTGAATTGCTTTTGAACAAATAACTAAGAAATAATTTTAATAATAGAATTTATAATTTTAACATATTTTTTCTTCGATATCCTACAAATTGATCGAACTATCTGGTCTTTTGAAGAAGTGAAAAGCATATTTGTACGAATATAACTATCTAAGTTCAATGTTCCGTTTAATGTTTCTTGTTGATTTAATTCAATTGAATATCTATCTTTTTTTGAATATTTTGAGGTGATTTGACAAAGAATTAGATCTCTCTCCATCTCCTCAGATAAAACAAGACAAGGTCTTAATCTTCTTTGAGTTAAATCTGTGAATGGAAATGGGAAGAGAACTATATCTCCTTTTGTAAATGTTCCCATGCCTTTTCCTCCTCTTTTGTTAACCAATTCTTAGATAATGCTTTTTCAGAAGCACTGTATGTAAAAATCCCACTAACATTTTCTTTCTCAAATAATTTTTCTCTTAAAAGGTTTTTAATAAATTCCTGTATGTTTGCATAACCATTTTTTTGAGAATATTCTCTAATTTTTTTTATCATAATTGGAGAAAGTCGTAAATTTATTTGTTCTGTCATGATACCAATTAATATCAATAGATATTTAAGCTTTTCTATTATTCTAACAGAATTAGAAATATAATCAGATAAATTTATTAACAAGCTTTTCTTTTTTACCATATGGCTCACCAATGTGTAAGATGCTCTAGAATATTGCCTCAAGCAAATAAAGAATTATTAGAAGGATGTGCTGAATGTGGAGGTCATTTTTTCTTTTACATACGAGAAGATCAATTGGAAAGAGCTAAACAAGATCCAATTAAAATTCCAGAAGAGCAAAGTAAAGAGATTGAAAGAGATGTTAGAGAAATTGTTGGGGTGGAAGAAGAAAATGCCCCTGTAATACTTGATTTAGAGTCAATTAGAATAACTGGTCCTGGAAAATTTGAAATAGATGTTGTTAATTTATTTAATGAAAAAAGGCCTTTAATCTATAAACTAGAAGAAGGAAAATATTTAATTGATTTAGCTACAACACTTGGAAGATATACTAAGAAGCTTGGAAGTGGGAGATCTGATGAAAAAGAAAATAAATGAAATTTTAAAAAAAGTTCTTCAAAAAATTAATTGTGAAGATAAAAACTTGCTCATTAAAAAAGAATTAAGAATATTTTTGCAAACAATAAAAAAAGAGATATCTTCTAAAAAAATACAAGCAGAAGTCTTTGTAGGGGGTAGTTTTGCTAAATCAACTGTAATAAATAAAAAAATTCATGATATTGATGTATTTATAAGATTTTCAAATAAATATGAAGAAAAAGATTTCCAACACTTAACTAAAAATATCTTGAGTAAATATAAAGATATTAAGATGGTTCATGGGTCACGAGATTATTATCAATTAAAAGTTAATGATTTTTTAGTTATTGAAATTGTTCCTGTATTAAAAGTAAATAATCCTAAACAAGCGAGAAACATAACTGATTTATCTTATTCTCATGTTAGATATGTACGCTCAAAGACAAATTCTTTGGCACCGTACTCGAAACGAAATAAAAAAATAAAGTCTAAAAAAGCTTTAGATGAGATAAAACTGGCAAAGGCTTTTTGTGAAGCAAAAGGTGTATATGGTGCAGAATCATATATTAAAGGATTTTCAGGTTATTCTCTTGAATTATTAATTATACATTATAAAACATTTATGAATTTCTTAAAAAAAATATCTGAAGCTGGAAAAGACAAAATAATAATAGATATTGAAAAAAATTATAAAAATAAAAACCAGATATTAATGGATTTAAACGAATCTAAACTTGGTTCGCCTATAATTTTAATTGATCCCACATACAAGCAAAGAAATGCTTTGGCTGCATTATCTGAAGAAAGTTTTAGAAAATTCCAAGAAGATGCTAAAAAATTCATAAAAAATCCTTCTGAAAAGGATTTTGAAATTCAAAAAATAGATTTAGAAAAAATAAAAAAACAAGCTCAAAAGAAAAAACTTGAGTTTTCTTTAATTGAAATTAAAACAAATAAACAAGAGGGAGATATTGCAGGTTCAAAATTATTAAAGTTTTACAATCATTTTACAAAAGAAACTACACCATTTTTTGAGATAAAAGATAGAGGATTTAATTATAATAATAAAAAATCTTCACGATTCTTTTTTGTAGCTAAAGCTAAAAAAGAAATTATATCTGAAGGTCCACTGTTAAAAGATAAAAAGAATGTTATAAGATTTAAAAAAGCACATAAAAAAACATTTAATAAAAATGGGAAAATATTTGCTAAGCAGAATATAAATTTTAGTTTAAATCAATTTGTAAATCATTGGAAAAAGAAAAACTCTAGAAAATTAAAAGAAATGGATATTATTGATTTGAAAGTGGTGGATTAATTTAATTGTTCTAAATAATCTAATTTATCTGAAAATTCAGAAACCCCAACTCCTAAAGAAACCAATTTTTTTCTAGCTTCAAGATATTCTTTCTTTAAACGGCTTACACAATCCAACTCATTTTTTAAAGGATCTTCAATTTTTGGAAGAAATATCTTTTTAATATATTCATGCAAATCATCTCCAGAATTAACTTTTAGAGAATATTGATATTTCAAACTTTCATTAAAATAGTGAAAAAGATTTTCGTAAAGATCTTGAGAGCAGTATAATTTTATTAATAACCCCCCTGCCTCTTCTTTAGACAATGCATTAACTTTGTTTAATTTTTGCTTGATATTCTTAATTTGTAAATCTGAATTATGAAATCCTTTGTTCCCAATCATTTTAATCTTCTCTTAAGTATCCTTTTTCTCCACGGTATTCTCTAAGATCTTCACAAAACTTTAATACATCTTCAATAGATTCACTTTCCATATTATTTTCTGTTGGCATATTATTTTCCTTCCCAAACTTCCATAGCTTTTTTTTCTATTCTTGAATGTTCTGCATTTAGTTTTTCTGCTGTTGCTCCACGCAAAATAGCTTTTTTTCTATCTGCAATAGAAACCATAAAACCATCTTTAAGATTAGTATATGTTAATTCCCCTCGCAGATTATTATCTGCATGCAGATAATCTAAATGTTCACCTAATGCTTTTTGATATGAATTAAAATATTCTTCGCCTATATTAAACTCTTTTTTAGGATATTCTTCCATTTTATTTTTTACCTCCATTTATCCCGGGTTTAAGTTTGTGTAATTCATTCATTTTACAAAACCCTCTCAAATAAAGCTGCAAAAGCTTGTGAGAAAAACTCAGAATTTAACCAAATAGCAGAATCTTCTTTTGCATTTCCTTTAGATAAGTAAAATAAGATTTCTTTTTTATCTACAATAAAGAACTTAGCATCAATTTCAATTCTATTTATTTTCATCTTAAATTTACTTGAAAGTTGATCCACCAACATTTGATCTCCTGACAATGCAATTTTTACTTTAATATTTGCTTTTTTAAGTAAATCTAATGTCTGAGTGAATATACCTAATTTCATTTTAACTTCTTCTGCATTTGTACAAATCAAAACTTCTTTTTCTGCATTTTCAAGAATTTCCCTTAAATAATTTGTAATATTTGATTTTCCTTTTAATGCTGCTGATAAATCTTCTCTTTTTACAGGGTTTATTCCAACATTATAAAGTGTTTCTAATTCAGTAAACTCATTTGTTTCTTTTATATTAGATAAGCTTAAAATTCTGTCTTCTGCTTCTTTTCTAACATTATTTTTTAATTTTTCTAAAATTGCTTTTGGTTTTACACCAAGATATTTAACTGGTTTTCCTAATTTAACAATTGCAAAACCTTTTTTCTCTAAACTTTCTAAAACATCATATGTTCTTGATCTTGGAACACCAGATAAGCTTGCAATTTCACCTGCAGAAGCTGTTCCTTTTCCAAGCAAAGCTAACCATACTTTTGTTTCATATATATTCAAATTAAAGTAATCTTTAATTTTCGCTACTAATTCTTGTTTAATTAACATTTTAATCTTTATTCCCCCCATCATTAAATAATGTTGTTTGGATCGAATGGGATATGGGTCTCGAGCAAAGAATATCTTCTACCCTATTAATAGGACAATTAAATGGAAAAACCTGTTCACTTGGTTGAGGGTCTATAAAAATATGTTGTGTGCTTGAATGTTTATCTTCAGAAAGAGGATCTTGATAATTAAAATCCCTTTTAATAAATTTTTCCTTTTTTACTTTATTTATTAAAGAATCATAAAATTGAGCATGATATCTTAATTCATCTGCCAAAGAATAATTAAACTTATCTTTCCCAAAACCTAATTTTGAAGCATATTCTTGAAGAATTGTAGTGTATAGCATTTCTTTAAATTTTTCTAAACCATTTACACTATATTTTTGTCCTTTTTCATCTTTTTCTAAAAAATGATTTGAAATTCTTCTACATTTAGACACTAAATCATTTGTAATTTCGTTTATATTTCCTTTTGTTTGTATTTTCTTTATTTTCATTTTAATTTGCTTTTTGTGTTTTTTGTTTATTTAAATCTGATAATATCAAACATAAACCTTTTTCATGAGGACGAGTCATAATTTTAATTAACGCTGTTACAGCCATGCCATAGGCTGTTGCTTCATTCTCGAAGCTATATTCCTTGCCTGGTTTATATTTTTCCATAATGTCACTACACTCAAGGGGTTTATAAATCTTTCTACTATGTTGTTTCTATTAAGTGACACTATTTCAGGAAAGTTTATAAACACTAAAAATAAATAATAAATCATGAAAGATTTAATTAATTTGTTTTTTGGAAATGAAATGGAGAAAGAAAGGATATTTGAAGAACTAAAACATTCTCAAATAGATGTTCGATTTATTGGAGCAAAAGAAACCTATGTTGGAAAAGTTCAAAAAATTGGGTTCAAAAACATCTATGTTTGTCCTTATCTTGTGTTTGAAAATTTACCAACAGATAATGGTAGATATATTAATATTGCTAGAATTGAAAAGAAAATTAGCCTCCCTTTACAAAAAAAGATTCTTATTCCTGAAAAACTAAGCCCAGGATATATTGAAAATTTTGCAAGAAGATTTAATTATTTTAGTGCAAAACAAATAAAAGAACCACAAATAATAGAAATGCTATTTCAAAATATGCCTTTCCCAAATGAAGAACAAAAAATGAAAATTGACGGATTGCTAGAAATTAGAGATTCTCAACCTAGTTCTTATAGCAATTATAAAGGATCTGAGAAAATAGGTTTTAGAATTGGAAAAAAAGAATGATTTATTTTGATCCAAATGAAGGGAAATAAAAGTCTAAACAACCCAAACCAAATAACTAATTCCCATCGACAATAAAATCCCTGCAGATATAAATGGCATAGCAGGATACATTTTCTTTTTTGCAAAAGCCATTAGTAAACCAAGTCCTAATAATGCTCCTATAATAACTAATATTGCTGGCCAAATGCTTATTGCTCCCCAAATTTTATATAAAACTCCTGCTGAAATAATTGGAAATACAACATCTCCTCCTCCGAGAATTGCAACATTAACTTTTATTGGAAGTTTTTTTGAATCTAATTTTAATTTATCTTTATTTCTCATTTTTTTTACTTTTTGCCATTGAGATTTAGATAAATAAGGTATCATAAACCCTCCAAATACTTTTAATTGTTCCATTTGAAATTTAGCCATTTTCTGCATAATACCTGATTTCCAAACAGCCCAAGCATCATATAATGAAATTAAAACAAGAAGAACTATTAGGAATATCACATTTAACAAAGGAACAAAAATAGCAGCAATACCTGGATAAATTAAAAGCTCTGTGAAATTATGAGAGATCATATTTCTAGAATATATTTTACTCAAGGTTAAAGGCAATGCTAATATTAAAGCTAAAAATCCAAGATATTTAAATTGAGGAAGAAGAGGAGATATTATTGCAACAATAGTTACACCCAATGCCAATAATACAACTATCAAAAACCAAATTCTCATGACAAATCTTGCTTTGAATTTTGTTAATACAAAAAATATTGCTATTGCAATAACAAATGCAATTACAATAGATAAAAAGTTTGGAGCATAATTTGCATTATCTATTTCAGGGCTATCCATTCCATATGGAAGTGTGTTTGAAGAATCTAAATAATGTCCTACAACATAAAGTCCAATAAATTGAGTGATCAAAAACATTAGTAAAATAATTACTGTTGCTTTTAATGTATGTTTCATTTTTTATTCTCCAAATTCCAAATCTTTTCTTGAAGATGTTTTTTTAATTTGGGTAGGTTCTTTTTCCAGTCTTCTTTGAAAAATGCAAACCAAACCATATCTGCATATTTTTTAAGATAAGGATTGTAATTCTCTTTTTTAGCAGTGCCTTCTATTTTCATTCCAAATCTCTTTTGTAAACCCAGAGATCTTTTGTTAAATGTTGCAACTTCGCTTTTTAATTTTCTTAATCTTAATTCATTAAAACAAAAGTTATTAACAGCTATTTTAGCTTCAGTTGCAAATTCTTTATTTCTATATTTTTTAAAAATCCAAGATGAAAGATATCCTGTTTTATTATAATTATTAATATTCTTCACACCACATAAACCAATAATTTCTTTTGTATTTTTTATTTGTAGAACAAACCAATATCTCTTTTTTTTATCCCATTCTTCAATACATTGTTTCATTAATCCATTAAAATCACCTTTTTTAGAAGGGTAAGGCATAAAAAAGTCTTTTATAGCGATTAGATCATTATTTTCTTCAAAGATTACTCCATCACTTATTCTTGGCTTTCTAAGAATCAATCTTTGTGTTTCTAATTTCATCTTATCCTCTTTTATTTAAGAATAAATTTAACTATTTAAGTCTTAATGTCTCTAATCCTCTTGGAACACATGTTTCAACTCTATTCAACTTATATAATGAAGAAGCTAAATCTAAACTCTTTGAAATCTCTCCATGATTAATTATTATTCTTTTTGGCTTTGGCCTCATATTATTGAAAAAAGCCATGATTTCATTTCTTCCAGCATGTGGTGACATTCCATTAAATAAAACAACACCCATATTTACTGTAATTTCTCTTTTTGTTCCATCTTCTTCAACATAAACTTTTTTTGCACCTTCTTGCAATTGTCTTCCTAAAGAACCTGGTCCTTGATAACAACTTAAAATCATTAAATTATTTTCATTTACTGCAAATTCTTTAAAATATTCTACAGACGCTCCTCCAACAAGCATACCTGAAGTTGCAATAACAACACATGGTCCACTTTCAACAACTTTTTTTCTTTCTTGAGGAGAACCTATTCTTGTGAATAATTCAGATGTAAATGGATTATTATCTTGAAAAATTTGTGATCTTACTTTTGCAGATAAAAAATCTGGATATGCTGTGTGTATAGCATTAATGTCCCATATCATACCATCAATATAAATTGGAACTTTAGGCAATTCTCCTGTTCTCATTGATTCTTCCATTCTCAAAAGAGTTTCCTGAGCATGCCCTAAACCTAATTCTGGAAGTAAAACCTTTCCTCCTTTTTCAAGAGTTGTTCTTACCATATCAATAAATTGCTTTTCTGTTTCTTGTCTTGGAGGCAAGATATCTGTTTTTGCTCCATATGTAGATTCAGTTATAACAGATTCTACTCTTGGAAAAATTGCAACAGCAGGATCTAATAATCTTGTTTTTGAATATTTAAAATCCCCTGTATAAAGCAGGTTGTGAAAACCATTTCCAATATTTAAATGAACTAAAGATCCACCTAAAACATGTCCAGAATTATAAAAAGTTAATCTCACATCAGGAGATATGTCTGTAACTTCATTATAATTTAAACAAATAGTATGTTTAACCATTTCTTTAATATCTGTAGAACTAAATATTGGTGCTTCTGCTTGCTTATATGCAACTCCAATAAAATCTAAAGCTAATAGAGATGCAATATCTCTTGTTGGTGCAGTCATATATACTGGACCTTTATATCCCATTTTAAATAAATAAGGTAATAATCCAACATGATCTAAATGAGCATGGCTTATAACAATTGCATCTATTGAATTAAGGTCAAATTCAGGTATATTAAATATTGGAAATCTATCTTTTCCTGTAGCGGCAACATCAACCCCACAATCCATTAAAATTTTAGAATCTGCTGTTTGTAAAAGTATTGAACTTCTTCCAACTTGTCTTGCCCCACCTAAAAAAGTTAATCTAACCCAACCTTCCATTTTTTCAGGATTCCATTCCCTGTAAATTTTTTCTCCAATTGAATTTAAAAATTTTCTTCTATAATTATTATTTGCATATAAAACACTTCTAATATTTTCTGTTATTTGAGATTTTATTGCAGGAGATCTTTGAACTTGGGGTGTCCACATTGTTTTATTTCTTATTTCTTCTAAAATAGATCCTTGCTTTCCAATAACCATTCCAGGTCTTTTTGCTTCAACAACAACAATACTTCTAGGAGCATCAAATAAAATTTCTGTTATCTCTGCATCAGAAGGCACAATTTCCCTTATTATTTTTTCTGTTTCTTCTTGTTTTTTTAAAATCTTTGAATCTGCTCTTAATTCAATTCTTTTTTTAATGTCATTTACAATTTCCTTTATTGTGGCTTCACCAGATTTAAAGAAATCTTCATTTTGCGTATATAGAACAATGTTTGCTCCTTCAAAATTAGCTTCTTTAACTTTCCCATGAAGCCTGTCGGTTATGTTTTTTAAGATATCAGCCATTTTTAGATTTATTTTTATTAAATGAATTTGAAATAGGTAAAATTATTGATCTCTATATTCTGGAAGAATTTCCTGATTAACAACTTTCTTAATTCCCTCTTTAGTTATTGTAAAAACATCAATTCCATTTCCAGACGCCATGTCTCTTTGAGTTGAAGATTTTAAAGCTTCTTTTGCTAATTCAATTCCTTCTTTAATACCTAAACCCTTTTTATATTGTCTTTCTAATAATCCTAAAACATATGGCATTCCAGAACCCATATTTGCATCATAATCTTCCACTAACGCAATATGTCCTGCAGGGTCTGTAGTGTATAATTCAGTAGAACCATCCTCATTAAATCCTCCTAATAAAAATGCAGAGTGCCCAGATAATTTGATATTTGATAATAAATTTACTGCCTCTTTAATAGTTGGTCTCTTTTTACTTCTTAATTCTTTTAATTTTAATTCTGCTGCCATAATCTTTGGAACTTTTTGAATTTCTGCTCCAAGTCCTGCACCAGCCATAAGACAATAATTATTAACAAAAATTGTTTTTTGTTCGTTTTTTGAAGCAACAATAGAGCCTCCAAGGCTTCCTCTCCTATCACTAGCCATTACAACTCCGTCTTTACAAACAATTCCTAATATTGTTGTTCCTGTTTTCAATATGTTTTTTTTAATGTCTTCATCCATTTTCTATGTATATAGAACAAATTTATAATATTGTAGGGAAAAAAGGTTTTATAAATTTTTTGGTTAGATTTTCCAGGTTAAGCCCTTACACTTACCCCATCTTCTTTTTTAAATTTAATAACATTTTCAACAAATCCTTCAATTTTCTGCTCATGACTAACAATAATCAATTGTTCTGTGTTTAACTGCTCCAAAACACTTCTCATCTTATCTAATTGTTGCTCTGAGAACCCGTCTGTAGGCTCATCTAATATTACTAGTTGTTTTGTTTTTATTTTACTCATAACAGAATTAATAACCTGGTTTAAAGCCAATCTATAAGCTAAAGCAATCGCTGTTCTTTCTCCACCAGACAAATAAGCATAATCTATTTCATAATCTTGTTGTTCAACAACAGGTGTAAAGTCTTCTCTTAAACCAACATTAAAGCTTTCTGATACTAACATTAAGAACCATTCTTGGAAAACATCTGAGAAATCAGATTTTAATTTCACCATAACATTTTTCTCAACAAAAGCAACAAGTGGGGTGAATTTTTTAGATAACCAATTTTCTAATTCAGATATATAATTTAAAGTTTGTTTTATTTCTTCTGATTTTTTAACTTTTTCTTTTAATTCTAAAATTTGCCTTGAAAACATTTCTATTTCTTTTTTAACTTCAGCTAATTTTATATCTGCGATTCTTTCTTGCTTCAAGGCTTGATTTAACTCTTGTCTTTTTATTTCAAAGATCTTGTCAAATTTAGATAATTCAAATATTGAATGATTTAATGTTTCTGCATGTTGTTTAAGAAGAGTTATGTCTTGTTCTAATGTTTTATTTAAGTTAATTGAGTCTTGTTTTCGCTTTTCTTTTTCATTTATACTCTCTAATTTTAATTTTAAAAGTTTTAATTCTATAGATTTATTTTCTTTTTCATGAATATTTGCTTCTGCATTTGTTCTTTGTAAATTTAATTCATTTAATTTTTCTTTTAATTCTTGCAACCTTGCATTATTTTGAGATGTCTCATTATGTGCTTTATTTAATATATTTGATCTGTAAACAGAATCAACATCTTGTAAACAAGTTGGGCACATCTCAAGATTTGACATTTTTTGTTTTAAGCTTTCATTTTCCCTATTTTTATCATTTAAAGAAGAAATTTCACCTGAAATTTCAAGAATTATTTTATTTAATTTTTCTTTTTCATTTCTTTTTTCTTGAATTTGTTTATTTAAATCTTCAAACATTGATTCTTCAAACTTAATATTTGCAAAGTCTTTTACTTGTGTCTCTAATTGTGAAATTAATCTCTCATTATCTTTTATTGTTTCTTGCTTTGTTAAAATCATTATCTTTGTTTTTTCATTTTCTGAAGATAATTTTGATTTTTCCTCTATTTTATCTTCAATCTCTTTTTCTTCTGCTTCAACTAATTTTCTTTTATTTTGTTTTTCTATTAGTTCAATTTCTATTTCTATTAAACTTAATTTCATATCTTCTAATTTTTGCTCTTTAGATAAAATCTCCAATCTTTCTTCTTCTAAATTTAAAACAAGTGCTTCTTTGATTCTTTTTTCTTCTCTAAGTTTTTGAGTTAAAAAAGATATATTTTCTAAAATTCTTTTATATTTATCAATTCCAAATACATGTCTTAGAGTATTCATTCTTGTATCTGCATCTTGCAAAATAATTTGCTTCATTTCTTCTTGTGGGGTATATACTGTAAATTTATATAGAAGATTTTGTTTTTTTGAAAACTCTTTTGGATATTTTAATATATCTAAAACTCTATTTTTTAACTCAGTTACTGCTAATTCTGTTTTTACTCCTTCAATTGTGATTGCAGTATAATCTTGAGAAACTGTTTTTCCTCTTTTCAAAGTTCTTTCAATAGAAAATTCTTTTTCATCTACTTCAAAGTCCATAGTAACGCCTCCAACATCTTCTCCATTTCTTAATAAAAATGCTCCTCTTTGACCAGGTTGTAAACCAAATAATGCAAACTCAATTGCTAACAAGATTGAAGTTTTACCAGAACCAATATCTCCAGATAATAGAGTTGATCCTTTTTTAAATTCTACTTCTTCGTGTTTGTAACTTCGAATATTGTTTAAAACTATTTTTTTTATGATCATTTTTTAAAATTTTAAAATCTTTTTTGCCTCGTCTAATAAACGAGTATTAAAAGTTTCTGTTGTTTCTCCTTCTTGTTTCTCTATTGAAATTGAGTGAATTAAAGATGGAATTAAATCATTAAATTTTGAAGGATTTTCTTCTGAATATTTCTTTATTGATTCTTCTTCAACATTTTCACTTTCTTGAACTTCAATATCTAATTCTGCTTGTTTTACCTTTAAATCATGTGTATTTTTCAAAAAGAAATATGCTCCTTTGCTTTTAACAAAATCCTCTATTTTTTGAAACTTTATATCAGATATTTTTTGATCTTCTAATTCTCCTTCTAGTCTAATTAAAAGAATTTTATCTTCTAATTCCCTTTTATCTAATTCTTTAATTATTTGTTCTGTTGCAATTAATGCATTCTTTACTCTGATTGTTATAGAAATCACTTCTTTTATTTTCAAATCTATTTTTTCTAAAGGATTTGCTAATTCAGTATCTACAATATAAAAACTTCCTCCCTTTAATGTTTCTAATTCCTGGAAATTGTTTGGGAAAATAGGGCCAGGATAAACAAAGTTATCATATTGAAAATCTATATGAAGATGTCCTAATGCATAATAATCTACTTTTGGAAGTAAATCTGTTTCTAAAGAATCAATTGGTAAAGATCCTTTAGCTTTATCTATTGTTGTGTGTAACATAAAGATTTTAAACATTCCAGGAGCATCATTTAATTTTATTTTTCGTATGTCATTTATTTCTAATCCTGATTTTTTTCCAGGATAACCATAAATTGCAATTCCATTATAGATTGTTGGATTTAAATAAATTGATTCTTCTTTTTCTTCTGCATCATAAACATTTTTACAAAATCCTGCTTTTTCTAAAACATCTAAAAAAGTTTTTCCTGAAACAGAATAATCATG
>CAZDPO010000013.1:11660-16946 GCA_964507595.1 Candidatus Woesearchaeota archaeon | reverse complement strand
TTCTGTTTCATTTACAATAGTCACATTTGTCTCAGTTTCATTAACTTCTGTAATATTTACTTCTGTTTCATTTACAATAGTCACATTTGTTTCAGTTTCATTAATTTCAGTGATATTTGTTTCAGTTTCATTTTCTCCTTCAACAACATTTCCAGTTATTGTTATAATTTCATTGTCTTCTAAATTTTTATCAAAGATTACTTTGTTCCCTAACATCACTTTAGCTTCTCCGCTTCCAATAACTTTACCTGTTATTTTTATTGATTTTATTTCTCCTTTAATTGTTGGAGATAAAGCATATTTTGTAGTAGATGTAAATTCCATTGTTTCGTTTTCAACAAAATACATTGATTTTGAATTTGTCTTTTCTAGAACTTGTAATGTGATTGGAACTGCTAATAAAAGCAAAAATACAACTGCAGCAATTGATACTTTATACCCCTTTTTCATAAACAATATTGATTTTTTTTGTTCTTAAACTTTGCTGTGATAAAATAGAAACTTTTTAAATGGCCTTTTGTGTATGTTTTATATGCTCCGGTAGCTCAGCCTGGATAGAGCGATTGCCTTCTAACTAAGGCAAGTCTTGGTTGCTTCATTAGCTTGCAACGAAGAAAGCAATAGGTCGCAGGTTCGAATCCTGTCCGGGGCACTTTTTTAAACCATTGCTTCTATTATTAGGTATGAAACAATTTAATTTAAATTTTCCATTAAAAGGAAAATATGTTGTTATGGTTGCCCCTAGTTTTATTGTTGATTTTGAATATCCTGGAATTTTATGGGGATTAAAGGAATTAGGTTTTGATAAAATAGTTGAATTAACTTTTGGAGCTAAACTTGTGAATAGACAATATCATGAACAATTGAAAAAAGGTGGTTTTTTTATTTCAAGTGTTTGTCCTGGAATTGTTGATATTGTTTGTAGGAAATTTCCGCAATATAAATATAATTTGGTAAAAGTAGATAGTCCACTGATTGCAATGGCTAAAGTTTGTAAAAAAGTTTATCCTAGCCATAAAGTTGTTTTTATTTCTCCTTGTAATTATAAAAAAATAGAAGCTTTAAAATCTAAATTAATTGAAGAAGTTATTGATTATAAAGAATTAAAAGATATTTTTGAAAAATATAAAGTAAACTTAAAAGATAATAGAAAAATTCATTTTGACAAATTTTATAATGATTATACAAAAATATATCCTTTGGCAGGAGGATTGTCTAAAACAGCCCACCTTAAAGGAGTTTTAAAGAAAAAACAGATTGAAACTATTGATGGGGTTTCAAAAGTTATGAAATTTTTAAATAAACCAAATAAAAAAATTAAGTTCTTGGACTGTAATTTTTGTGTAGGTGCTTGCATTGGAGGACCTTGTATAAATTCTATTGAAAAAATCTCAAAAAGAAGAAAAAAAGTATTAAGATATTTAAAAAAATCTAAATCAGAGGATATACCTGAAGCAAAAAAAGGTTTAATTAGCAAGGCAAATGGGATTTCTTTGTTTAAGAAATCTTTCTAATAAATAATTTTATATATGATTGTAATCCTCTATTTTTATGCGCGGGTGGCACAGCGGCTACTGCGACTGCCTGCAGAGCAGTTTTTCATGGGTTCGAGTCCCATCCCGCGCTTATTTATTGAAAATGGCAAAACTAAAAAATAAAATTTTTGTAAAAACTATTTTACAAATAGAAGAAATATAAAATGGTTAAAGGGAAAGTATATTTAATTCATGGGTGGGGTGGAAATGGTGAAGGTGGTTGGTTTGATTGGTTAAAACAAGAGCTTCCTAAAAAAGGATTTGAAGTAGAGTCATTTAATATGCCAAATACAGATTATCCTAAAATTGAAGGGTGGGTAAAATATCTTCAAGAAAATATAAGTGAAGTTGATGAAAAAACTTATTTTATAGGACATAGTGTTGGTTGTCAGACAATTATTCGTTATCTAGAGAATTTACATAAACATACAAAAATTGCAGGATGTGTTTTTGTTGCAGGATGGTTTAATTTAATTGATTTAGCTCCTGAAGAATTAGAAATTGCACATCCTTGGATAAATTCTAAGATACATTTTGATAGAGTTTTAGATCACTGTAATAATTTTCTAGCTTTATTTTCTACAAATGACCCATATGTTCATTTAGATGAAGCTGAAAAATTTAAAAAAGAATTTGGAGCTAAAATAATAATTAAACATAATAAGGAACATTTTAATGAAGAATTAGAAATTCCAGAAATTTTGGAGTTCATAAAATGACAGTTTATACAAAAAAAATTAAAATAAATACAAAAGAAAGAATTGAATTTGTAAATATTACAAATCAAGTAGAACAAGCTGTTAAAGAATCAGGTGTTCAGGATGGAATTGTTCTTATTAACGCAATGCACATAACTGCAAGTGTTTTTATTAATGACAATGAAGGAGGTTTGTTGAAAGATTTTAAAGAATGGTTAGAGAAATTAGCTCCTCAAAAAAAAGATTATTTTCATCACCAAACAGGGGAAGATAATGGATTTGCTCATCTTTGGAGAACAATTATGGGAAGGGAGACCACTATTTCTATTTCAGACTATAAACTTGACCTTGGGCCTTGGGAAGAGGTTTTTTATGGGGAATTCGACGGTCAAAGAGATAAAAGAATACTTATAAAAGTTCTTGGAGAATAGGCACTACTTGGAAACATTTATAAATTAAAATGTAGTGGTTAATATATAATGGCATTTATTGTTAAAAAAATCATAAATGGAAATGAATATTATTATCTTAATGAAAATAAAAGAGAAGGCACCAAGGTAAAAACAAAAACTCTTGCATATCTTGGTAAAACAAAAAAGCAAGCTGAAGAAAAAATGAAACAATTTTTAAAAGATCGTTCTGATAAAGATAAAATGGTTGAAGAAGAAAATAAAATTGAAGTTAAAGAATTAAAAGCAGAACAAAAACAAATAACAATTGAAGAGTTAGCTAATTTTTGTAAATCAAAAGGATTTATTTATCCTTCTTCAGAAATATATGGTGGGGTTGCAGGGTTGTATGATTATGGAAGCAAAGGAGTTTTATTAAAGAAAAATGTAGAAGCAGAATGGTTAAATTATTTTTTAAATTTGAGTGATAATTTTTTTCAGATAGAAACTTCTGAAATTATGCCTGAAAAAGTTTTTATTGCAAGCGGTCATTTAAAAAATTTCACAGATGTTGCTGCTAAATGTAAAAAGGGCCATATTGAACGTGCAGATCATCTTTTATCTAAAAATTTAAATGGAAGATTTGAGGGATTATCTGATAAAGAAATATCAGATTTAATTTCTAAAAACAATATAACTTGTTCTATTTGTAAAGGACCTATTGATTATGTTGGGCCAATCAATATGATGTTTCCAATTGATCTTGGAGTTGGAAATTCTACTAAGGCTTTTTTTAGACCTGAAACTGCGCAAAGCCCATATGTTAATTTTAAAATAGAATATGATGTAAATAGAAATAAACTTCCATTGGGGTTGGCATTAGTTGGAAGAGCTTATCGAAATGAATTGTCTCCAAGAAATTTATTGCTTAGACAAAGAGCATTTAATCAAGCAGAGTTACAAATTTTCTTTAATCCATCTAAAATAAATGAACACCATGAATTTGATGAAATTAAAGATTATAAATTACAAGTTGTTCTTGCAGATAAAAGAGATGCTGATGCAGAATTAATTTTATGTTCAAAATTATTAGAAAGAGTTCCAAAGTTTTATGTATATTATATGGCAAAAGTTCAGAAATTTTATTTAGATGTGTTGAAGATACCAAAAAATTTGTTTAGATTTTATGAATTAGATGATAAAGAAAAAGCATTTTATAATAAATATCATTTTGATATGGAAATAAAACTTCCAGATTTAGGTTGGGTTGAGATGGGGGGGGTTCATTATCGAACCGATCATGATTTAAAAGCACATCAAGAAATGTCAAAACAAAATTTGCTTGTATTTGATGAAGAATCAAAAGAAAAATTTATTCCCCATGTTCTTGAATTAAGTTTTGGTTTAGATAGAATTGTTCAGATGTTAATTACTTTATCATATTGCTATGATAAAGAAAAAAATACTATTGTGTTAAACCTTCCTGCAAAATTATCTCCAATTAAAGTTGCAATTTTTCCAATAATAAAAGGAAAAGAATATGAAAATATTTCTCAAAATATTTTTAATGAATTAAAAGAAGAATGGAATGTTGTTTATGATAAATCTGGAAGTATTGGGAGAAGATATGCTCGTAACGACGATATTGGAACACCATTTTGTATAACTATTGATGAACAAAGTTTAAAAGATAAAACAGTTACAATAAGAGATAGAAATACCACAAAACAAACAAGAGTGGGTTGCAAAAATTTAAAAAATATTTTGCGAAATCTTATCGACGGTAAAATTTATTTTGATTCTTTAAAATAATTTCTAAAAATTTTCAATATAAAAAAATATTTAAACTAATTTTTCTTTAATATATTAATTAAAAAGGGAGGAAATTAATAATGGCAAAGAAAAAAGCGGTGAAGAAAAAAGTAGCTAAGAAAAAAGTTACTAAGAAGAAAGTAGTTAAAAAGAAAAAAAAGAAATAAATTTAACTCCTTTTTGCATTTTATTTTTTTAATTAATTTTATATACTTCTTTTTTATTTATTTTTTATGGAAAAAAATAATTCTGATTGCATATTTTGTAAAATTGTGAATGGTGAAATTTCTTGTTATAAAGTTTGGGAAGATGAGGATTTTTTGGCTTTTTTAGATATAAGCTCTGTTGCAGAAGGGCACACAGTCATTATTCCTAAGAAACATTTTAAAAGTATTTTTGAAACTCCGGGAGATCTTACTGGAAAAATAAATATTGTTTGTAAAAAAGTTGCGTTACTTTTGAAAGAAAAATTAGGGGTTAATGGTGTTAATATCTTAAATGCTTCTGGAAAAGTTGCTCAGCAAAGTGTTTTCCATTTGCATTACCATGTTGTTCCCAGAAAAGAGGAAGATGGATTAGATTTGTGGTTTCATGGAGATTCTAAAAATAAAATTAACTTGGAAGAAATATATGATAAATTAAAATAAATGGCTCCAGAGAGATTCTAACTCTCGACCTCGGCCTTTCTCAACGATTTGATCTCATGACTCAAAATTAAATTTTGGTCTAATTCGCATTTGCGAGCAAATGTTCATGAGAGCCGCGCTCTAAACAACTGAGCTATGGAGCCTTATGGATTTACAAGAATAATTGGTTTTAAAAGTATTTTGTTATAGAATTAATCTGCTTTTA
>CAZDPO010000013.1:0-11560 GCA_964507595.1 Candidatus Woesearchaeota archaeon | reverse complement strand
TTTACAAGAATAATTGGTTTTAAAAGTATTTTGTTATAGAATTAATCTGCTTTTAACATTTCTTTTTCTTTCTTTTTGTTTTTCATATATCTAACTAAGAATCCTGCTAATTGGTTTCTCATTTTTTTACTTGGCATTTCACTTCCAAGTATGTTTTTATTTTTTTCAAAATTTTCTGAGAACTCAATACCTTCTTTCATTATTCCACTTGCAGTTCTTCTTATTTGTTTTGATTTTATTTTTCCCATGATAAGCCAAGTTTTTTCTGTTTTTTAAAGCTTTTTATTGTATTTTTTGGATATCTGAAAGCCCTTTCAAAGCTTCTAAAAGCATACTTATTTTTTTTGGTAGTTCTCCAAAGCTTAATATTTGATATTTTAAACCTAATTCTTGTGCTTTTTTGCAAGCTTTTGATAAGTCTGTTTCAGTGATTCTTTTTTTATTAAATGCTATTAATAAAAATTCTTGATTTTTATCTTTTATTTTTAAGATTAAATGATCTTTAGTAACACCAAGGATATCCATGATTTCTTTATTTTCTTTTGTTAGAAATTCTTTAATTTTATTAAAAAATTGTTCGCTTTTTTTTGTAGATGCACTTTTTTTAATTATTTTTGGTTTTATTGTCTTTTTTTGAATACTTTTAGTTTCTTTTTTATCAAAGATTTCTATTTTTTCTTTTTTCTCTTCTTTCGGAGGTTCTGTTATGGTTGCCTTTGATTCCTCGGCAGCAAAATATCTCCAAAATATGTCCTCGCCTTGCCTGAAGGGAATTGCAAAATCTCTTATTTGTCTTAATGCAACTTTTATTGCAGGTTCTTGAGATTCGTCTTTTAAGATTTTCTTTTCTTTTAATAATATGAATGCTTCTTTTTCTTTACTTTTTAAGTTTTCTCCATATTTTTCTAAATCTTGTTTATTTTCTTTTAGAAAATATATAGCAGAGCTACCAATTCTCATATGGCTAGATAAAATTCTTTTTTCTGAAACAAGTTCAGATAAAAATGCAGATGTAAATAGCATATCTGATCCTATGTTTTTTGCAATGTATGCTGGCAACATTGGACCATTTATTTTTAATGCTTGTATTATTTTCTCTTTAAGTTGATAAGTACTTTCATTGCTCATTAAGTTTAGAAAGATAAGGGGATTATAAATTTTTAGGGTTTAATCCATTTAATTTCATAATATATTATTTTACCTTCTTCATCTACTAGGGCTAGAAGTAAATTCTTTTTTGTTGAATGTGCAACTCTATTTTTTGAAGAAAATTCATGCCAATTTGCTTTATTTGATTCTTTATCTGTTGCAACTAACCATTTTGCATGTTCTTTCCCAGGACGTTTACCTTTATCATATACTCTAAATTCTGCTCCGAATTTTAGAGCGGTTTTGACAATATAGCCTTTTTTTCTCAGATCTTTAAATACAATGTATTTTGTTTGTATTTTTTTATCTGATTTTTGTAATCTCTCTAGAATTTCTTGTTTTGTTAGTTTTTTTTCTTTTTGAAAAACTTCAAGTTTTCCTTCTTCTAATAAGAATAAAGCTTCTACTGGAAGATAATGTATTTTATCTTCTATTTTTTCTCCAAATTTGCTTTTTTCAAATAGAAAATGTGCTTCTTGTGAATTTGAAGACATTTCATTATTTACGAAGTTTGCTTTTATTTTGTTCATTGTAAGATCATGTAATGAGAATATTTAAAAGTTCGGACTGGTTTAAAATGTTATGGAAGTTAATTTTAAAGTGGTTGAAGAAAAGTGGCAAAAAAAATGGGAACAATCTAAAGTTTTTGGAGTAAATGAAAATTCAAAAAAACCAAAATATTATGTTTTGGAAATGTTTCCTTATCCGTCTGGAAGTGGTTTGCATATGGGTCATGCGTGGAACTATGTTATTGGAGATATTTTAGCTAGACTTAAGAGAATGCAAGGATTTAATGTCCTTTACCCTATGGGCTATGATGCATTAGGATTACCTGCTGAAAATGCTGCAATTCAAGAGAAAATTCTTCCTCAAAAATATACAGCAGATTCTATTAAAAATTATATTAAACAACAAAAATCATTGGGGTTGAGCTATGATTGGACAAGGTTGATAAATAGTTCTGATCCAGAATATTATAAATGGGATCAGTGGATATTTTTACAAATGTTGAAAAAAGGATTAGCTTATCAAAAACAATCTAGTGTTAATTGGTGTTCAAAATGCAATACTGTTCTTGCAAATGAACAAGTTCATGAGGGAAAATGTTGGAGGCATGAAAAAACAGGGGTTGAAACTAGAAATTTAAAACAATGGTTTTTGAAAATTACAGATTATGCAGATGAACTTTATGAAGAACTTGATAAATTAAAAGATTGGCCTGAGAGAACCAAAATAATGCAAAAGCATTGGATTGGAAAATCATATGGAACGGAAATTGATTTTGAAATTAATGGGGAAAAATGGCCGATTTTCACAACAAGACCAGATACAATTTATGGGGTGACATTTATGGTTATTTCTGCTCAACATGAAAAACTATTAGAATTAACAACAAAAAATCAAGAGAAAGATGTTAAATTTTTTCTGAAAAAAATTAAATCTGTTAGTGAAAAAGAAATGGAGACAATGGAGAAAGAAGGAGCTTTTACAGGAAGTTATGCTATTAGTCCAATAACTAAAGAAAAAGTTCCAATTTATGCAGGTAATTTTGTGGTTGCATCTTATGGTTCTGGAATGGTGATGGCTGTTCCTGCACATGACCAAAGAGATTTTGAATTTGCAAAAAAATATGGTATTAAAATTAAACAAGTTATTGAAGGACAGCTTACAGATGTTCAGGCATGTACTGGAGAAGGAAAATTAATTGATTCAAATGGTTTTACAGGTTTGGAGAATGAAAAAGCTAAACAAGAAATTGCAAATTTTTTAATTAAAAATAAATTAGGTAGAAAAAAAATACAATTTAAACTTAGAGATTGGGGAATTGGCCGTCAAAGATATTGGGGAACTCCAATTCCAATTATTCATTGTGAAAAATGTGGTGCAGTGCCTGTTAATGAAAAAGATTTGCCTGTTAAACTTCCAGAACAAGTTAAATTTGGAAAAGGAAATCCCCTTGAAACAAATGAAAAATGGTTAAATGTTAAATGTCCAAAATGTGGTGGAAAAGGTAGACGTGAAGCAGACACAATGGATACCTTTGTTAATTCTTCATGGTATTTTTTAAGATATTGTGATCCAAAAAACAATAAAAAAATATTTGATAAGAAAAAAGTTGATTATTGGTGCCCTGTTGATTCATATATTGGGGGAGCAGACCATGCTTGTATGCATTTAATTTATTTTAGATTTTATACAAAATTTTTAGCTGATTTGGGTTTGCTTAAATTTAGAGAGCCTGTAAAAAGATTATTTCATCAAGGAATGCTTCATGCAGAAGGTGGAGAAAAAATGAGTAAATCAAAAGGAAATGTGGTGTTGCCAGAAACTGTTTCAGATGAATATGGTATTGATACTGCGCGTTTCTTTTTATGTGGTTTAGCTTCACCTGATAAAGATATAAATTGGAGTAAAGATGGAATTGTTGGAAGTTTAAGATTTATTAATAAAATGTTTGAATATTTTGATAAAGTTAAAATTGGAAAATCAAATGAAAATATTGAAGAGAAATTAAATTTAACAATAAAAAATATTACAAATCATTTTGAATATTTTCAATATAGAAAAGCTACAATTGAATTAAGAGAATTATTTGATTTAATTTATAGTGAAGATGAAAATAGTAAAGATGTTCTTGAAAAGTTTTTGCAATTATTAAATCCTATTTGCCCACATATTACAGAAGAACTTTGGTCAAAGATTGGACATAAAGAATTTATTTCAAATTCATCTTGGCCTAAAGTGGATGAATCTAAATTAAAAGTTGAAAAACAAAAAATTGATTTAAATGTAAAATATGCTAATTATGTTAAAGATATTGTTCAGAAGGTTGAAGAAAAAGGCAATAAAATTAAGAAAATATATTTGTATGTTGTTCCAATTGAAATTGATAATGTTGATGTAAAGAAAATATCAAAAGAACTTGGAAGAGATGTTAAAGTTTATTCTGTTAGAGATGCTAAAAAATATGATCCTGAAAATAAATCAAAGAAAGCTAAATTTGGTTTACCTGGAGTTTATTTAGAATGATTAAAAACATTTAAATAAGCATAATTTCTCAGAAGACAATGACAGATAAACAAGACCTATTGAAAGAATTAGAGCATGAATTTGAAAAGTTAAAGAAAGAACTTGAACTTAATGTAAATCTTGAAGATTTAAGCACAATTTTTGGTTTTAAAGATTCTGTTTTGTCTGACGGTTATATTTCAGTAAATCTTGCTAGACAAATTTGTTCTAAAATATCTGAAACTTTTTACAATTGGATTAATTATATGAATAATTTGATTTTACCAAATTCTGGTTCAATGGTTAGTCAAACAGAAGCTAAAATCTTTAATTCAAAAGAAGATAAAGAATTAATCTGGAATTTAATTCAAGGAGCCATGAGATTTGTTTCTAAAAATTCTTTAGATGTTGTGAGAAGGGATAAGATTTTACAAAAAGAATTAATTGATGGTGCTGTTGAATATTGGAAAAATGAATTTTCAATAGGTGCAGAGAAAATAATGTTGAAATTGTATGGTTCTTGGAATAATAAATAAATTTATTCTATATTGGAAAGATTTAAATATAATATCATATTATACTTTATATAATTTAAAATGACATTAAAAGGTTTATCTAGGATTAGATGCATTGGAGGTTCTTTAGTGGTAACTATTCCAAAAGAAATTGTGAGGGAGAAAAACTTGAAAGAAGGAATTTTAGTGGAACTAGATATTGAAAAGATTAAATTAGATGGTTTTGGGAAATTTAAAAATATTAGTTCTTTTAGTGAAAAAGATCGGATGGAGGATCGAACTTTATGAGGGTTTTTCTTGACTCTTATGCCTGGGTAGAATATTTTTTAGGAAGTTCTAAAGGAGAAAAAGTTAATATTCTCTTAACTTCTGAAAATAAAATTTATACCTCTAACATTGTTCTTGCAGAAGTGGTAAGCAAATTTAAAAGGGAAAAAATGGATTTTAAAGAGGCAATACGAATAATTCTTTCTAATGCTTGTGTTGTTGATGTGGATAAGAATATTGCTATAGAAGCAGGAATATTTCATGCAGATATTAAGAAGAAAAAGAAGGATTTTGGATTGGTTGATGCAATTATTTGGATTAGTGCTCAAAATTTAAATTCTAAAATTGTTACAGGAGATAATCATTTTAAAGAATTCAAAAATGTTATTTTCTTAAAATAAATTTATTCTATGGTTGCTTTAATTCTTCTTACACCTGCTCCGCAAGAATCTTGTTTTAATATTTTAAATTTACCAATATCTTTTGTGTTTTTTACATGTGGTCCAGTGCATATTTCTTTTGAAAATTCTCCAATATTATAAACAGATATTTTTCCAGGGTATTTATGTTCAAACACTCCGCAAGCACCTTCTTTTTTTGCTTGTTCCAGACTCATTTCTTTTTTCCCTATAGGAATAGCTTTTTTAATTTGTTGATTAATTAAATCTTCAATTTCTTTTATTTCTTCGTCTGTTAATTTCCTATCAAAATTAAAATCTAATCTTAATCTTTCAGAATTAATATTTGATCCTTTCTGGTGAATATTTTTATTTTTCAAAACTTTTTGAATTGAAGATAATAATAGGTGTGAAGCTGTATGTAGTCTGGTTGTGGTTTCTGAATTATCTGCTAAACCTGATTTGAATTTCCCAGCTGTTGCAGTTCTTGAAAGTTCTTGGTGTTTTTTATGGGATTTTTCAAATTCTTTTTCATTTACTTTAATTCCTTTTTCTTTTGCAATTTCTAGAGTCATTTCTATTGGAAATCCATATGATTGATATAAGAGAAAAGCTTGTTTTCCATCTAGTTTTTTTGTTTTTGCAACTTTTTCAAAAATCCTTAATCCTTTTTTAATTGTTGAGTTAAATTTTTGTTCTTCTTTTTCTAATTCTTTTAAGATTAAATTTTTATTCAATTTATAATCCCCATATATTTCAAAAATAGGTTCTGCTACTTTTGTAGTAAAATTTTGTAATCCTAATGTTTTCCCAAATTTAATTGCTCTTCTAATTAATCTTCTTAAAACATATCCTTGTTCTGTGTTGGAGGGAAGTATTCCATCATTAATAATAAATACAGAAGCTTTGATATGATCTGCAATAATTCTCATTTCTTTTTTATTTTTTTCATATTTTTTGTTTGTTAAGTTTTCTATTTTTTGTATGATTAATTTAAATGAATTTGTTAGATAGTTGTCTTTATGGCCTTCTAAAGCTGCTAGTATTCTTTCAGATCCGCCTCCAAAATCAACATTTTTTTGTATTAATTTTTTTAGATTCTTTTCTTTATCTTGATTGTATTCCATAAATACATTGTTTCCTAATTCTACCCAGTTTTTATCTTTTGGATCAAATTTTTTTGGAACAGGTTTTTTTGAAATCCAATAGAATATTTCAGAATCTGGCCCACATGGTCCTGTTTTTCCTGCTGGACCCCACCAATTTTCATGCTTATCTAAAATTACAATTCTTTCTTTTGATAAACCGAGTTTTATTAATGCATCATATGACTCTTTATCTTTTGGAGTGTTTTTATTTCCTTCAAAGACACTTGCTGCTAATTTATTTAGAGGTATTTTTAGAACCTGAATTAAAAATTCAAAAGTGTATTCTATTGCTTCTTCTTTCCAATAATCTCCTAAACTCCAATTTCCTAATTGTTCAAAGAAAGTATGGTGTTTTTTATCTCCTACTTCTTCAATATCAACGGTCCTTATACACTTTTGTATATTTACTAGTCTTTTGCCTTCAGGATGTGGTTGCCCTAGAAGAAAAGGAACTAGGGGATGCATGCCTGCTGTTGTGAATAAAACAGTGGGATCATTTTCAGGTATTAAACTTGCGTTTAGAATTTCTTTGTGACCTTTTGATTTGAAGAATTCAATATACTTTTTAATTAGATCTTTTCTATCCATTATAAATCTAAGAAGTTTGATGTTTTAAAATTTTTGATCTAAAGAATCTAGTCTTTTTTGAATCTCTTGTAATTGAAATTCAATATCTGTTCTAGCCTTTTCTTTTGCTATTTTCTTTTCAGGCATTTTTACTTCTTTTTTTTCTTTATTATATTTTTCTGGAATTTGCACCTTTGGTATAATTTTCTTCATTTTTACAATGTTTGCTCCAAGCTTTTTAAATTTTAAATTTATGCTTTGTTTATTTTTTAATTCTGCCATTCTTAATTCACGATATTTATGAATAATATTTAGCATATGTAGAATTTCTATTTCTAAAGACAATATTTCTTTTTTAATCTCTCTAGCTTCTTCAAATTCTAGTTTTACATGCATAATGTTTTTGCTATCCATTTTATAGTTTAGAAAAAAGATCCTTATCTATCCTTTCAACTTTTTGCTTAATATTTTGTAATTTTGTTCCCCAATCTTTTAATTGCAAATCTTCTTTTTCTTTAAGTTGATTGGTTTCATTTAATAAATGACTTATTTCATTTATTTGTTTTTTTAATTCTTCAAGAATATTATGGCTTTCTTCGAATTTGTCTAATCTAACAAATAAAGGTTCTTCTTCCTTTATGATTTCTTTTGGTTTTTGTTCTAGTTTGGGCATTATTCTTGATCTTAGAGGTTCTTGTATCATTTTCATCTCTTCTAGAGGTTCAAATTCATCTACAGGCGCCTCAAAATCATCCTCTTCTCTCCCAGATATTGCTTCTTTAATTGTGTTCTGAGAAAATTTATCTCCTAAAGAATTATTTGGAAAACTTGGTAATTGATGAATCATTTTAGAAGAATCTCTGGGCATATCATTCATTTCTGGAAACTCAGGTAATTCTGGAAGATCTGGCAATTCTGGAAGACGGATATCTTCTTCTTTTTGTTTTTTATTGAACAACCCCATTTTTTTTAAGTATATCTTTCAATATATATGATGAATTATAGGTTTAAAAACTTTTTTCAACTATGCTTGTTTAAATCTTTTAACCGAAAGGTATTTATTTGGATTGGAATATACATAGGGATGTTAAAAAATTTATTAAGGGAAGTTATAACAATAACTGCAGGAAAACCTTCAGAACCAATTGCAGATTTATTGTATAACAAATCTCATGTTAATGAATTTATTATTGCTAAAAAATTAGATTTAACTATAAATCAAACAAGAAACATTCTGTATAAGATTTCTAATCATGGACTTGTTTCCTCGATAAGGAAAAAAGATAAGAAAAAAGGATGGTATACTTATTTTTGGAAATTTGAAATAATTAAATGCTTGGAGTTTTTAAAGAATCTTATTGTTGAAGGCATAAAAGAACTTGAAGAACAGTCAGAAGATAGAAAAAAGAATTTATTTTATGTTTGTAAACGGTGTAATATTGAAATGGGTGAAGAAGAAGCTCTTTTAATGGAGTTTACATGCAATGAATGCGGAGATGTTTTTACAATTAAAGATAATTCAAAATATGTTAAGGAATTAGAGAGAAATTTGGAGAAATTAAAAGAAAAATTAAAGATAGTTAATTTAGAAATTGAGAAAGAAGATGTAATTATTGAAAAACAAAAACAAAAAGAATTTAAAAAAATCCAAATTGAAAAAGATGTGAAGAAAGCTTCTGCAGCTTTAAAAAGAAAGAAGACTGTTAGCAAAAATAAAAAAATTAAAGAAGCTAAAGATGCAAGTTCTAAAAAGAAAGTAGTTAAGAAAAAATCTGTTAAAAGGAAAGAAGTAAAAAAGAAAGTGGCTAAGAAAAAGGTAGTGAAGAAAAAAGAAACAAAAAATAAAGTTTCTAAAAAATCTGTTAAAAAGAAAGCAGTTAAAAAGAAGAAATAATTTATTTTATTATGAGGGTTTATGAACTTCCAGTTAAGAAGAAAATATTTAATTTTAGTTTGACAATTTGGTTAATTATTGTAACTTCAATTCTTTCCATTGTTTTTTTCTTTCTCCCAATTGAATATTATGCTTTGCATCCTTTAAGCATTTTATCAGGTAAATCTTTATGGACATTTATTACAAGTGTATTTGCGCATTCTGGATTTTTCCATCTTGTTGTAAATATGTTTTCCTTGTTTTTTGTTGGAAGTTTAGTTGAAAAATTATTAGGTAAAAAAAGATATTTTTGGTTTTATTTAATATCAGGTGTTTTTGCAGGAGTATTTTTCACTTTAATTGCATATTTATTTAATGCAGGCATTGATGCATATGCTGTTGGGGCTAGTGGGGCATTGTTTGCTTTGGTGGGGTTATTAATAATTTTAACACCAAATTTAAAAGTATATGTTATGTTTATACCAATTCCCATAAAAATGAAATATGCTGCTCCTGGGTTATTAGCATTATTATGGTTAATCTCAATTCTTGGAGATGTTCCAATTGGTAACTTTGCACATTTGGGAGGTTTAATAATTGGGTTGGCTTATGGATTTTATTTGAGAAAAAGATATCCAAAGAAAACAAAATATATTTCAAGGCAGTTTAGTTAGAATTTATGTAATATGAAAAATAAAAATAGGAAGATAGAATTTTTTAAGGGATATGAGGATAGTTGGAAATATATTAAAGATATACGTAATCAAATCTATTTGGTATTAGGAATATTTTTTGTATTTGTTTTAATTGGATTTTTTCTTCCAAGTCCAGAAGGAATATCCAAATATATTTTACAATATATAGAAGATTTGTTAAAGCTGACTAAAAATTTTGGAGCTGGAGATATGTTTTGGTTTATCTTGTTTAATAATTTTAAAAGTAGTTTTTTGGGAATGATTTTAGGGACTTTTTTTGGGGTCTTTCCTATTTGGGCTTCTTTAAGTAATGGATATGTTTTGGGATTTGTTGCTTCAAATGTGGTTGCAGAAGAAGGAGCATCTATACTTTTTAGATTAGTTCCCCATGGAATCTTTGAATTACCTGCCATTTTTATTTCATTAGGTATGGGAATTAAATTAGGTTCTTGTTTTTTTAAGAAACAGAAAAGATATGAACGATTTAAAGAAAATCTTAAGAAATCAATAAAAGTTTTTTTGTTGGTAGTTCTACCCCTCCTAATTGTTGCAGCAATAATAGAAAGTTTATTTATGTTTTTTGTGTAATTATTCTCTTAGATTACTTATTCCTAAAACAATAAAAATCACTCCAATTAATAGAACAATTATTGTTGCCCCGCCTTTTATTAATTCTAATGTAGCAATTCCCCAAGAATCTAATGGGCTTGCAGGAAGTATTAGATACAAAGGCACAACTACTAGAATCAATCCAAGTAAGATTTTTAGCCATTTATTCATATGTTGGTTATATGTTTATCTTTTAAAAAGATTATTGTGATAGGAAGAAAAGAAGAATTTTAAAAAATTTATTCGAAAATTTAAATTTTCTAATCAAGGGAATTTTTTTCAAATTCCCTAAAGTTTAAAAATGGTTTTTGAGTGGCTTTTTTATGGAAGATGCTGAAAAAGAAAAAATCGCAAGAGAAAATATACTTAGAGATTCTGATGAGGTGGGAGGAATTTCAATAAAAGGATATGATTTTAATGGGGGGGTTGATTATGAAAAAATCATAGATAGTTTTCAATCTACAGGTCTTCAAGCTTCAAATTTGTCAAAAGCAATTGAGATAATAGAAGAAATGATTAAAGAAAAAGCTTTTATTTATTTAGGGTACACGTCCAATCTAGTTACTTCTGGGTTGAGAGATATATTTAGATATTTGGTTGAACATAATAAAGTAAATGTTCTTGTGACAACTGCCGGGGGTGTTGAAGAAGATATTATTAAATGCCTCGGAGATTTTAAGTTGGGAGATTTTAAAGCAAAAGGAGATGAATTAAGAGATAAAGGAATTAATAGGGCAGGCAATGTGTTTATTCCAAATTCTAGATATTGTGCTTTTGAAGAGTTTATAGTTCCAATTTTTGAAGAGATTTATTCTGAACAGAAAAGAACAGGAAAAATAATTACACCCAGGGAATTAGTTTGGAAACTTGGAGAGAAAATTAATAATAAAGAGTCTATTTATTATTGGGCAAATAAAAATAAAATTCCAGTATTTTGTCCAGCAATTACAGATGGAAGTATTGGGGATATGATTTATTTTTTTAAATCTAAAAATCCAGATTTTAAAATAGATGTTACAGATGATATATATGAAATTAATAATACCACTTTGGGCCCTGAGAGAACAGGAATTATTTTATTAGGTTCTGGAATTATAAAACATCATATATGTAATGCAAATATGTTTAGAAATGGTGCAGAATATGCTGTTTATATTAATACTGTTCCAGAGTTTGATGGTTCTGATTCAGGTGCTTTGCCTGAAGAAGCTGTTTCTTGGGGAAAACTTGCTAAAGATTGTAAAAGAGTAAAAGTTTATTCAGAAGCAAGTTTGGTTTTTCCATTTATTGTTGCAAAAAGCTTTGCAAAAGAAAAGTAGGTTTTATATAT
>CAZDPO010000012.1:0-17083 GCA_964507595.1 Candidatus Woesearchaeota archaeon | reverse complement strand
ATTCATTGTTCTAAGAACATTTCCAACTCTAATATTCCCAGTATATTCATCAATTTCAGCAAAGTCTAATCTAGAAGAGGTTTCTTCCTCTAGAGTCCTAGCTAATCCTTCTAAGAGGTTCTCTTTCACTTTTCCATTTCCAAAAAGAGGAGTTAAGCATCTTTCATCATAAAGCTCAACTTTTTTCTGAATGTATGTTTTGTTTTCCATAAATTCTTTAAATCCAAAACATTTATAAAAATAAACCCCCTACTAGGGAGGTATGGATATAAAGAAATTAGAGAAATTAGGATTAACTAGTGGAGAGGCAAGAGTTTATGTTTCTTTACTTAAATTAAAAAACTCTACAGTTGGCTCAATTGTGAAACAATCGCATGTAGCAAATTCTAAAATATATGAAGTTTTAGATAGATTAATTGAGAAAGGATTAGTTAGTTTTACTATAAAAGAAAGAACAAAATATTTCCAAGCACTTCCTCCAAAAAGATTAAAAGATTATCTAGATAAAAAAGAAAAAGAAATGCAAGAAAATAAATCTCTTTTAAATTCATTATTACCTCAGTTAGAAAGTTTATCAGATAAAAATCCAGAGGAAAATGTGCAGATTTTTAAAGGAAAAAAAGGAGTTCTTACTGCTTATGAGATTGTTTTAGATTCTTTAGAAAAATCAGAAGAAATAAAATATTTCTTTTCAAATAAAGAACAAGATTCAAATGCATTAGAAGAATTTTATATAGAGTATCCTCAATTTAAAGCAAAAATAGAAGATTATTATAAGAAAAAGAATCTTGTCTGGAAAGGAATTGGATCCAAACAAGGAGTAAAAGACCCTAAATGGAAGTTTATGAAAATAAAAACAACCTCTCTTCCTGTTCCAGGTAACTTTGATATAACAAAGAATTTCGTTTTGATTGTATCTTGGGAAAACTCTCCAACAGCAATTTTAATTAAATCACAAGAAATAGCTAAATCTCTTTTAGATTATTTTGATGCTATTTGGAGAATGAAATGAAATTAATTCTCTCTTAAAAACATATCTGAATTTTTTTCCCTTAAACTTTCATACAATTGAAAAGGGTAAGGCAAATCTATTTTTTCAATAAATTCAAGACCATATTTCTCTTCTATTTGCCTTATATTATTAGAATATTTTACATTTTCTTCAATACATTCATCAAGACAATTTTCTTCTTCTCTCCATTTTAAATATCCAATATCTTCCAAAGAATCATAAACAATCAAATTTATTTTATTTTTTAATCCTTTTTTATCTATTCTTTTTGCTAATTCAATAGAATCTAAGATAAGCTCTCCATTTTCTATTTTTTCAATATCTAATTGCTTATCTTTTGGAATTTTGTAGTAAGAATCTAATGGGCAAATTATTACATCTTTTGAAGTGGCTTCATTAAAAGCATCAAATTCTCTTTCTAATCTTTTATCTAGGCTGTTAAATTTTAAATAATCATTTTCTGCACCTTTTAAAGATCCATAAAAATCATTAAAATCTTTATGTGCAACTGCAAAATATCCTGCCAAGCCTAATGCTGTTTGAATTATTTGATCTTTTCCTTCAAAATTATAGTTTGCACCAATATAATGTGCAATTGGAAAGCCGTTCTTTTCCTTTTTTAAACCATCTAAAAAATTCCCGTGTTCATCTCTTTTTACAGGTTTTAAATCTCCGACTATATTATTTTCTTCTCTTGATAAGTCAATAACAATGTTGGTTTTATCCAAACTTGTAATTATTTTTTTTACCATAAAGTAGCAATAAATTAACATTACTTAAATATGTGTGGGAGATTATCACCCATACTTTTATATATTGGGAGATTTTAATAAGTTCATGAAAGAACAATTACTAGAAATAGGATTTCAAGATAAAGATGCAGAGATTTATCTAGCATTAATGGCTCTTGGAAAAGCATGTATTGTAGATTTAATGAGGAAAACAAAAATAGAAAGAAGAACAATCTATGATGTGTTAGAAAGACTTATTCAAAAAGGATGGGCTAGTTTTTTTGAAGAAGAAGGTAAAAAATATTATCTTCCTACAAAACCTGAAATTATCCTTAGTTCTTTTGAACAAAAAAAAGAAAATTTTGAAAAGATAATCCCTCAATTAAATGAATTAGAAACCAAGCCTTCTGAAACAAGAGTAGAATTATTAAAAGGAGTAAAAGGTTTACAGACAATATTTTTAGAAATCATCAAAACAAAGCAAATGCATTATTCTTTTGGCAATATATCCCCTTTTATCTCAGATAAGAAATATAAGCCTGCAGTAGATTTGTTTCTAGAATATTTAGAAGGAAGAGATGTTAAAGAAAAGGTAATCTACCCTAAAGGAGAAGATATAAAGAAAATTAAAGGTGGACAATATAAAGCAATAGATAAGAAATTTATTTCCCCAACCCCCACAATCATTTATGGGGATACAAGTGTTCAATTTATATTTACAGATCCAATAACAATTATAAAGATTAAAAACAAAGATATTGCTAAAACAAACAAAAATTATTTTGATACTTTTTGGAGGATGAAATAAAGATAGTTTTAAATTAAATAAAAACTTCCATCAATTATGTCCAAATATGATGTGGCTCCATTAGATTTAAGAAAAGAATTAGATAATAAAAAAAAGGCAGGTTATTTTGTTCAAAGGATTAATGACAAAAAACATCTTGCAGAATATTATGAAGTTGTTTTAAAGGATAAAAAGAAAGCGAACGAAATTTATGGACAGATGAGAATTGATTTGAAAAAACCTCAGAAGAAAATTTCTAATTTAAATCAAAAACAAATGCTTCTCTTGTTAAGAGATTTGCAGAATAAAAATACTGGAAGTTTTGTAGAACATCCAACTACTTTCTGGCTAGAAATTGAAAGGGCAAAGCATATTTTAAGATTATTAAAACGAAATAATTTAAAACCAAAATATGAATTAAAATTCTTAAATAAAATAAATACAGGAAATAAATTAAAGAATTATTTTAAATCTCTTTTGCTAGATTTTTCAAAAAACAATGAGGACGAACTAAACCTTGCTATAACCGCCCTATTAACCATAAAAGAGTTAGGATTCCATAAATTCAGTAAAGATTGGGATAAAGCCTATTTTGAAAGCTTAGAATATTGGCAAGATAATGAAACTGGATATTGGGGCCCTTGGTTTAAGAAAGATAATAGAATAATAAAGAAACCAGAACTCTCAACAACTTTTCACATTATAAGATTGTATTATGACAAAAATACTCTTGAACTAAAGAATAAGGATTTTGATTTAAAATATAAGAGAAGAATAATTGAAACAACCTGGAAATTAAAAAATAAAAATTATCCTTATGGTTGGTTGGAAAAAGGTCATTGGTCGACACATCATACAGGAGATATAATTACAATATTTCTTTATTTATTTGATGAACTTTCAGATCAGGAAAAATATAAGATAAGAAAATTATTTAATAGATTTTTATCTTGGACAATAAAGGATTTGCTTCAGGGAGATGGGGGCTTTATTGGGGACAAATTATATCAAAAAGAGAAAACAAGCATTTACAAATCTCATCTTGCAATATTACTTTTAAGAGATATTGGCTATTTTTTTAAGGTTTATAGAGAAAGACTTTTTGGAGAGATTAAACAAAAATCTAATTCTTATCGGATTTACAAAGATAAAATTCCAAAAGATGAGTTTGATACAAAAAATCTCAAAGAAATAATTTATCTAAGTAAAAAAGAAATTTTAGATCCGTTAGAAACAAGAAGAAAAATTTATGGTTTTTGGAAACAGCATAAGGAAGAAGACATGATTCATGCTTCATTTACAAATGAAGTTCTTAAGTTTGATAAATTTTCAAAACAGGATTTTAAGGTTAGAGTTTTAAATAAATTACCTAAATTAAAAGAGGGAGAGTTTATTGTGGGAGTAGATTCTTTTGGAGGATGAAATGAAAAAACAAAATAGAATTTATATAATTGGAATAATGGGTTCTGGAAAGACAACTCTTGCCAATAAATTATCTAAGATAAAAAAAATAAAACATTATTCATTAGATGATATTTATCATATTGTGAAATTTACAAAAAAACGAAGTCCTAAAGTAAGAGAAAAGAAACTAAATTCTATTTTATCTAAGAAAAGATGGATAGTTGAAGGAGTCCATAATAAGTGGACAGAAGAAATATTTAGAACAGCAGATTTGGTGATATGGTTAGATTTACATCCCCGTTTCCTTATTTGGCACCTTTTGAAGAGGTTTTTCAAAAGAGAAGATGATAAGTCTAAATTTAAACACATTAAAACTTCTATGGATTATGCTATTAACTATAGGAAAGATAGTAAGAAATTTATCTGGCATACTACAATGCTTGAAAAATATAAACCCAATTTGGTTCACATTCAAACAAAAAAACAATTAAAGAGATTTATATCTAGTTTAAAATGAAACATCTAAATAAAATATATCTCCTTGGAGTTTCTGGAAGTGGAAAAACTCATCTTGGAAAGATTTTGTCTAAAAAACTTAAAATTCCATTATATGATTCTGATGAAGTGATGTTTATTAAAAAGTTTACAAAATCAAGGCCAAAAGAGAAAAGAAAACAATTAATAGACAAGATATCTAAGAAAGAAAAATGGATAATTGATTCAAGAGGTTCTGATTGGAGTAGAGAGCCTATGAAAAAAGCAGACATAATTATTTGGTTGCAACCAAACAGGTTTATTAGGGTTTTTAGGATTTTGAAGAGGTATTTATCTAGGAAAGGAGAGAATGAAGAATCTTTAAAATCAGTAATTAATGTTTTAAAATATAGTTGGGGATATAAAAAGAATATAAAAAATACAAGTAGTTATTTGGAGATAATTAAGTTCATAGAGAAAAATAATTTAAAGCCAATTATAATTAGGAATAATAATCAAAAAAAAAGACTTTTGAGGGATTTTAAATGACCCATTCAAACAAAAATTATTTTGATGCTTTTTTCCCGTCGGTAAAAAGGTAAATTTAGAATTATTTTTAGAAAGGTTAATTATAAAAATAAAATATTCTTTAGATAATTAAATGATACCTAAGTATTTTAAAAAACAAACAGAATCAATAAAACAAAGATTTGTTGAAAGAAGAAAACTTCTCAAACCATTTATTAAATTATATAATAACCCTATTTTAGTTCATGCTATTTATGACCTTAATATTTTTTACAAAATACTTGAAGAAGGAAAAATAAAACTTCCCTCAAAACACTCTTCTCCGAAGAAAACACCCCATATGGAAAAAGTTCTAAAAACAGATAAAGGAATTTATTATAGTTTAGGGTTTCAATACTTAACCTCCTATGATTGGAAATATGGATTTATCTTTGATTTAAATTATTTAAAAGATTTAACTTATTACAAAAAAGGAATCCATAACAAAGCATACATGATAGTTGTTAATTATTGGTATGAAAACGATAAAGGATATTTAGAAAAACTCGCTAATACTAATAAACTTACTAGACAAGTCATAGATACTTATTACACTAAAGAATATAATGGAGAAACTAGAAAAATTCTTGAATTTTGGAAGATTGAAAAAGAACTATTCAATTTTCTAGAGAAATATCCCAATAAAAATAAGATCATAAAAGAAATTAATAAAATGGCTAAAGAACGTATTTTAAAATATCCTTCCTCAAAAAGAAATGCCTCAAAAATTTATTTGGAAGATACTGCTCCTGAATTAATAGGACATAAAGAAAACAATCTCTTAAATAACCCCTCTTTCTTGGGTTTTTGTATAGTTGGGAATATTCCTAATAAACTTAAAAATATTCTTAAAGAAAAATATCCAGGTAAAATATTGTTTGACAGAACTAAAATAAAAAAGATTTCGGAGTTGTGAATTGTGTGATTATTGGTGAAAAAAACATGCATTCTATTTTTTTCTTGCTATTGTTAAAATAAATAAACTTTTCTTTTTATCAAATTTACGTCCATCTATATTCAGAAATTTTACAACCTCGAAACCATTTCTTTCTAAAATTTCTTTTAATTGTGAAGAAGTGTAAATTTGCAAATCCCATCTTTCCCTAAATGACTTTGGAGAATTATGTCCTTCTTGGATATAAGTTTTTTGATTAAATTTCATGATGCTCTTTTTACTATCAAGTTTATGATGATTAAATCTTACAAATTTTAAACCATTCATTTCTCTACAAGAATCAATAAACTCATGATCAATAAATCCCCCATTTCTCATAAAATCTAGATTAAAAATATCAAAAATATAATATCCTTTAGGTTTAAGATTTTCTCTAATATTTTTTATTGCTTTTTTGAAATCTGGTTTTGACAAATGCCCAATAGCATTGAATATTGAGATTACAGCATCGAATTTTCCAAAATTTACTGTTCGCATATCTGCTTGATGAAATTTCAATCTCTTGTATTTTTTTTGCGCAATGGCAACCATCTCTTCACTAAAATCAGATGCTGTTATTTTGTAGCCTTTTTGATGAAGGTAAATTGCTTGGGCCCCTGTCCCACAAGTAATATCTAAAACTGATTTTATTTTATTTTTTTTGAAAAAACCATCTAAAAATTTATTTATGCTCTCAGAACCACCCTCTCCCAATTCAAGAGCATCATAGTATTTTGCCAAAGTAGAGTAATTATAGTCTTTCATTTTCTCCTTAATCTAATTCCCCCCCAAAAATCTGCTTATAAAATTCTTCTCTTCCAAAAGCATTCAAATAATCAATTTCCCTTTTTTCATAAAAGTCTTTTGCATTTCCCCTTTCAAAATACCAAATACAGTCAATCAAGATACTTAATTTATAAACATCAAATAAATATTTTTTCTCAATATTATTTAAAGGCCTATATTTTTGGTATTCTGAAATTATCTTTTTTGTTTTCTTAAGATTCAAAACATTATCTGTTGGTTTAAATTTATCCCAAGTTTTCCAAGTAAACGATGAAATAAAGGGTTCTATTAAACAAATTAAATCAAAGGTAGTATATGTATAATTTGCATCATCAAAATCAATAAGAGCATTAAATTCACCATTTTTGAAAAGAATATTAGAAAAATGAAAATCACAATGACAAATTCCTTTTGGTAACGATTTTGGGAGTTCTAAATTATTTAATTCTGATTTAATCCATTTTTCCTTTTCTTTTGAATCTATTGTTTTTAATCTTTTTAATTCACCTTCAGCTAATTTTTTGCAAGTAGCAATATTATAATTTAATCTATATCTTTTATATTGGGAAGGATAATTTTTTGTGAGATTTTGCAATTCGGCGACTTTTTTTATAAGTTCTTTCTTTTGATATTTATTTGGTCTCTTTACATGTTTTCCTTCTATAAATTCAAAGATAACATAGGGTTTATGATTATAAATGCTAATAAATTGTCTTTTTTTATTTTTGAATATTTTTGGACAAGGATATTTTTTATCTTTAAGATATTTTATTAAATTAACTTCAAATAAAACAGAATTCTTTGAACGATTTTCATAATATCTTAAAACAAACTTAGCTTTTGTTGTTTTAATAAAAATATTTGTTTGAACTGTCCCTTTAGCAGTAGATTCAAAACTAATCAAATCTCCTATTAAATATTCTGAGAGAATTTTTGTTATATCCTTTTTTGTAAATTTTGTTTTGACCACCATAATAACTAATAAATTACAATATTTATAAATAATTTCTTTTATGAATCAAACAAAAAATCAATTTACTTTATGAAACCAATCATGAAAAGGAAGCAATTCTTTTAATTTTACAACTTTATCATTGTCTAAAACAACATCTGTTTGAAGATTTTCTTTATTAATTTGACGCATGAATTCACGACATCTCCCACAAGGTGAAAGGATAAAAATATCTCCTTTTTTATCTTTATAAACAGCTACAATTTTCTTAATTTTGTATTCTCCTGTAGTAATCATCGATCCAATAGCATTATGCTCTGCACAAAAACCCATTCCAGAGCTAGTATCAATGCAAACCCCCAGATAAATTTTATTTTTATCTGTTACAAGTGCACAGCCAACATCTCCACTAGAAAAATCTCCATCTCTTTTTTTGTTTACTACAGATGCTGCTTTTTTGATTAATTCTTTATTAGTAACCATAATTAAATTAAAAGAATTATAATATTTAAATTATCTGTATTTTTTTACCTTCTCAATTATTATAATTTTTGTCAGTTTAAATAATTTCTTAAATCTTTAATTAATTAAGCCCCCAAGCTTCAAAACCAAAAATCTCCAAACTAAGACTAAAAAATCTAAAAAACCAATTTCCTATGTTCTTTAGGTTTCTTTAAACTTATTCCTGTTTCAGTTTCAAAGAATTTAATTGCTTTTTTAGGGGAATTATAAGCTAAGGGAATTTTTGATACCCTTAAAAGATATTCTGAAGCAAATAAGTTTTGGAAGGTTTTTTCTGATGAAGCCATATGACTATCTTCTCTAACATTTATTTTATCTTTATCAACATTTTTAATTTCTTTTTCATAAAATTCCTCAAAAAATCCTTTATCGTTATAAGACTTTTTTTCATATGTGTTTTTTTCAAATTCTTTTGCTTTTTCAAATGTTTCAAGGAAATTTTTTTGATTAAATAAATGCGTTGGGATATTGATCTCTAGTTTATCTTCTTTTTCTAATTTATAAAAATCTCTTAAAACACCATATATGTTTTTAATTTCAAAAAGTTTAGAATTTTCTTTTCTTGAAGCCTTTAGTTCAGAACGAGCAGTCCCTTTTCCAAAATTTTCCAAATATTCTTTAGATATCTTTTCTAAGAGATCTTTTTCTGAAAGAACATTTTCAGGATTTTTGTAGAGGTATTCTTCAATTTTCTTGGGAATGCTACGTTGAATGCTATCTCTCCCAAATGCACTCTTTGGAAATTTTCTTTGATTATATAGTTCCAAAATATGGGGGGATATTTCTTTAACTAAGCCATGATACCAAATAGCTTTATCATCTTGATTAAGATATTCTGCACAAGCTAAAGAAAGCTTTTTTCTTTCTTCTTTTCCCCTAACTTGGTAATTTTTTTCTTTCAATATGTTTTGTAGGCTTTTTGTTTCCATGAAGTAGTAACTAATCCATATTATAATAAACCTACGAATAAAAAGTAAGCAATATATGGAAAAGTATATAAATATATACAGATATATCTTAATATGTTAGATAAAGCTGATAAGAGGATTTTATTTGAATTAGAAAGAAATGCAAGAATAACAGATTCTGCGATAGCGAAAATAGTTAGAAAAAGTAAAGATTCTGTTAGATATAGAATAAGAAAATTAGAAGAACAAAAAGTAATTCTTGGATATAGAACTTGGATAGATTATTCTAAATTAGGATACAGAACTTCTACAATATATTTAAATATAATTAATTTGCCTGAGAAAAAAGATAAATTGCTCCAAGAACTTAAAAAAGATAAAAGAGTTTATTGGTTAGGTGTTGCAGAAGGTGTTTGGAATATGGGGATTACTTATTTTATTAAATCAAATGAAGAATTATTTGAATTAAAAAACGAACTTCTCTCAAAATATAAGGATTTAATTGTAGATTCTAAAATAACCTCTTTAGCAAGTGTAAGTGTCCATGAAAAAACCTTTCTAGTAAATGAGGCATCTTCTTTTATTACATTCACAGAAGAGGTTGGAAATTATGAATTAGATACAATTGAAAAGAGAATTCTCAAGGAACTTTATAATAATTCAAAAGCTAATTTATCAGATATTGCTTTTAAAACAAATTCCACAATTGATATTGTTAGAGGAAGAATGAAAAAATTAGAGAAATTAGGAATTATAATAAGATATTCTATTTATATTAATTATCAAAAAATTGGTTATGAATTATATAAATCTTTTATTTATCTTGGTTCTCATGATAAAGAGGAGTTTAAAGAGATTATTAATTATTCAGAAAAAAGTGAAAAGATCATAAATATTGTTAAGCAAATAGCTCCTTGGGATTTGGAATTAGTTATTTTTGCAAAGAATTTTGAAGATTATCTTTTAACAATAGATGAACTCACAAAAACAAATCCAAAACTTTTTAAAAGATTTGAAACTTCAATAATGAGTGAAGATATAATTTTTCCTTGCAATGAGGTGAATTTTTAAAATGAAAAAACCAAAAATAGGAAAATTACATAAAGAGTTTATGGATGTAATTAATTCCCTTATAAAAAGAAAAATTGGGAAAGAACCTATTCAGGCCATTATTCTTGGGGGGAGTGTTGCAAGAGAGGATGAAACTAATCATAGTGATATTGATATTGTTTTCTATATTAAAGGGAAAGACCTTCCAAAAAACCCAAGAAAATTTTATAAGTTTAGAGGAAAATATATAGAAGAACATTATTTTCCTTTTGAAAAATTAAAAAGTAGGGATATTTTACCAGAGGCTAAAATTCTTTATGATAAATCAAAGAAACTTAAAATTCCTAAATTTAATGAAAATTTAGCAAAAGCAAATTTTAAGGAGGAATTGGTTCGTGTTGAAAAATATCAAAAACTAGCTGAAAAACAATTTAAGCAAGGAAATCTTGAAAACTCTTTTAATTATCTTTATGGAAATGGAAGTCCTGCATTTATTTTAATTCATGCATTACCTCAAAGATTTAATCTACCCTTTCCTAGTTTTAGGCTTTTAGGTAGTTTAAAAAAAATTGATAAGGAAAAGAAATCAAACATTTATAGATTAGTAGAGAAATTTTATAGTTTTAATAACAAAAATAAAAAACAAATTTTAAGGGATTTTAAAAAAGCTTATTTGTTTATGAATCACATCAAAAGAAATGAAAATAATACTTCTTGCAATTTAGGTTTTTTTGATAAATGTAAAATAAAATATAATTTTAATGGACTAAAATTAACATTTAAAGATTATCCTTTTGTTTATTCTTATAGGTTTATTGTGGGATGCTTAGCTATGTGGGCGTTTGAAGATCATCTAGAGGAAAAAATCCAATTTAAATTAAGAGAGTTTTTACTTAAGGTTTTGGGTTTAGATAATCTCACAAAAGAGTTAATACAAGAAAAGTTAAAGCTCTCAAGAGAATTAGTAAAAGAATCTAAAAAAATAAAATGACCTCAAAACCAAAAATTGGAAAATTAAAATTAAAAAATAGGATTTTTCTAGCTCCAATGGAAGAAGTTAATGATATTGCATTTAGACTTCTTTGTAAAAAGGCAGGAGCAGGACTTACATATACTGGTTTAATTCATCCTCTTTCTAAACAAGAAACAAATTTTCAAGACAAACCTGCTATTCAAATATTTTGTAATTCCATAAAAGGCCTTGTAGAATTTATTAAAGAACATGATAAAAAAGCAAGCTTGTGGGATTTTAATTTAGGTTGTCCAGTTCTCAGAGCAAAACAAAATAATTATGGAGCATATTTAACAGATTTAAAAAAAATAGAGGAAATCTTAAAAACAATGCGTGAAGCAACCAAAAAACCAGTTACAGTTAAAATAAGAAAATCAGATATTGCATTTGATATTTTGAAAATTGCAGAAAAATATTGTGATGCAATTTCAATTCATCCCAGAACAAAAGAACAAGGTTATTCAGGAACACCAGATATGGGTTTTGCATTAAAAATAAAACAAGCCACAAAACTTCCTGTTATTTATTCAGGAAATGTAAATGAAACGAACGCAAAAGAATTTTTAGAGAAATTTGACTTTGTAATGATTGGAAGAGCAGCCATTGGGCATCCAGAGGTATTCGCATATTTAACAGATAATAAAAAATTTAAAAGATCAACCAAAGACTATATGAAATTGGCAATTAAGCACAATTTAGATTTAAAGCAGATAAAGTTTCAAACAATGAATTTCACAAAAGGTTTAGAAAATTCCAGGAAGTTAAGAGCTGAAATGTGTTGTAATTAAATTATCTAATATTTGGTCCTTTTGGAAACATGGTATTCTTTATGTGGTTGCTTGGCTTTAAGGTTGCAAGAAAGATGTTATGAGATTCAATTTTTCTAGGGGTTTCTTTTTCGACCTTTCTAGCTAATTTTTTTAAATCTTTTAATAAGAATTTTTTCCCTAAAAGGGCTTGAGAATATTCTAATATTTCAAATAAATGTGTTTCTTTCTCATAATCAACAGCGCTTACCCTTGTTTTAAAGTAATTTATAACTTTTTGTTTAGCAGGTTTAGCACTTATTTCTTTGCCTCCAATTCCAATTGTTTTGTGCCCAGAGGAAATTTCTTTTGTATCTATTAAATAATCTTTAATTAAACTATAAATAATTGAAGTTTTTATGTTATCATTAATTTTATTTTCAGGAAATTCTGGATTATAATCTTGGATTTTCCCAGTAACTTCAATTCCATCTTTATTAGAGAGATATTCTTCTAATTTAATACCTTCAAAGATAATATGTGCATTTGATTTTTTGAGGTCAATATCTATTCTTGCACTACTTCCAACTCTTGATTCTATACTTTTAAATTTTCTAATAAAATATTTATTTGAAATGGTTTCCATGACTTCATAGGGAGTTTCTTTACAATAAAAAGAATTTTTAAATGCATTTGGTTCTTCAAAAGAAAAACCTTCTTTAGAATACACTGGAGATATTTTTGTTGGCATTGACTTAAAAGATAAAACAGCTTTATAAAAATTATTGTAATAAATTAATCTTTAAAAACTTCTTCATACAAAGAATCTGCTTTTTCTTTAAACCCTTCTGGAAGCAAATCTCTTATTGAATCTATTTGGTAAACCAATTCATCTGCCATAAACTTATATCCTTCTGTTTCTTCTCCAGAAAGAATTGGTTCAAAAACTCTACGAGCTTCTTGAAGATCGTGTAATTTATAATATCTTTTTTCTAATTCTAATAATCTTCCATAATTAACAGAATCATCTGGTTTACAACCTACAAATGCTAGAAGGAAACCTGCAATTACAGGTAAAAGAATATTTCTTAATGTTTTCATAATTCTCCAAACATTATTTGTTTTATAAAGATTATTTCACTATAGAATATACGATCTTTCTAAATTCTTTTAAAATCAAATTTAGCAATTATATTAGAAACCCCAAATAGCACATTAAAGACTAAAAAATCAAATGCAACTTTCCCAAGAGAACTCCAGTTTAAATTATCTATTAAATAATAATGTAATATTAAAGTTATTAAAATTGACCCATAAAAAATTAAACTTAATAGGGTGGTTCTTTTTACAACCATTTTATTTAACTTGTTTCATATCTTTCCAAGCAAGTTCAAATAATTGTTCTAATGCCTGAGAAAAGAATTCAGTATTAATCCAAACTCCAACATCATAATTTGGATGGAATTTTTCATCATCTAAAAGCATGAACATTAATTGATTTGAATCAATTAAAATAAATCTTGCTTTTATTTTATCCATATTTCTAACTTCTGCAACCTTGTTAAGTTCTTTAGCAACCTTTATATTATTTTTATCAATTGGAGCAGCAATTCTAATCTTAACTCCTCTTTTTTTACATTTTTCAAAACTTGGCATTAAAGCTTCAAGTTTTCTATTTAATCCTTCTGCTGTTGTCACAACTGTAATTGTTTTTTCAGCATCTCTAACCATCATATCTAAGTGATTGTACAAGTTTTGTCTACCTTTCAAGCTTCCAGATAAATCAGAAGGTTCAACAAATTTAATTCCTTTAGTAAATAAACTACTAAGTTCTTCTAGAACATCATCGCCTTTTAATTTATCTAATCTTTGTGTCCTTTCTTTTGCTTGAACAACTAAATTCTTTTTAACTCTTTCAACAACTTCTTCTGGTTTTAATGCAACAAATTTAATAGGTTTTCCAACTTTCATAATAATAAAACCTTTTTTTTCTAGACTCTCTAAAATATCATATGTTCTTGATCTTGGAACATCAGATATGCTACTTAATTCACCAGCAGTAGAAGTGCCTCTTGATAAAAGTGCTGTCCAGACTTTTACTTCGTATAAATTCAAATCAAATATCTTTCTTAGTCTTCCTAGAAATTCTTCTTTTACTATCATTTTATATTAAAATGTAGGCTTTTTCCTTTTTAAAGATTGCTATCTTAGAGAGGTAATTTTATAGTCACTCCTAGTTAGTCTAACAAAACCCCAATTTCACCTACTTTACCTTTTATTTTAAAACCTATTTTTTGCTCAGTTGTCTTCGGTATTTGAGTCATAATCTTTATCTTTTTTGAGTTTGTTCTTTCTTTTATAGGTTCTTTTTGATTTTCAAAAATCTTATTTAATTCATTATCTGAGGCTAAAATAAGGGTTATTTGGTCCTGTTTTTTTAAGTTTAATTGTTTTCTAAATGCTTGTACTTTTCTTGAAATTTCTCTAGCATAACCTTCTGCTTCAAGTTCTGGTGTAAGGGTTGTGTCTAAAATAATTTCTAATTCCCCATTTTTGCAAGGAGTCTCGATTAATTCTTTCACATTTAATTCTTCAATAATTATATTCTTTAGTTCTTTAGTTAACTTTTCTTTTGAGGAAATCTGTATTTTTTGAAGTGGCCATTTTAAACCAATTTTATTTTGATCTCTTTGGCTCAATCCAATAGATACAATTTCTTTTACTAATTCCATTTTATTTTCTAGTAAATTATCTATTAATTTAGGGTTTTGTTTTGGCCATTTCTCTAGATGAACAGATTTATTTGATCCATTTAAATCTTGAAATATTTTTTCTGAAGCAAAAGGAGTTATTGGAGCAAATGTTCTTAATATTTTTTCTAAAACATATCTCAAAGTACTTTTAGCATAGATATCATCTTCATTAAATCTTTCCCGAGAATTTCTAATATACCAGGTTGATAATAAATCAATGTATGTTTTCATTTTTGAACAAGCTTTAATTGTATTGTATTGTTCTAATTCTTCTTCAAATTCCTTAAGTAGATTTTCCGTCTTTGATAATATCCACTTATCCATAATGTTTTTTGACTTAAGATAATTGTTATTTTCTTTTTCTTTATATTCTAGATAAAATCTTCCAACATTGTATAATAATACAGTTATTTTTCTATATGAATCCTCTAATCCTTTTTCAGAGAAATTAAAATTATCTGCATTCATGACTTGAGACTGTAACAGATAAAATCTTAAAGCATCTGCACCATACTTCTCAATTACTTTTAAGGGGTCTGGGAAGTTCTTCTTAGATTTACTCATTTTCTGACCATCTTCTGCTAAAATGGTTCCTGTTGTCAAAACATTTTCAAAAGGAATTTTATCAAATAATATTGCTGAAAGAGCAATCATATAATAAAACCAAGCTCGTGTTTGTCCAATATATTCTACTACAAATTGTGCTGGAAAGTTTTTATCAAAAAATACTTTATTTTCAAAAGGATAATGAAATTGTGCAAAAGTCATTGATCCAGATTCAAACCAACAATCTAAAACCTCTGGAATTCTTGTATATTCTTCTCCACCAAAGTCTAGTTTCACTTTATCTAAATAATCTTTATGTAAATCTATTTCTCCTTTTGGAAGGTTTTTAGCAAATTGTTTTAATTCTTTTACTGAACCAATAACTTTTATCTTTCCAGATTTAGATTTCCATATTGGAATTGCAGAAGCCCAATAACGATTTCTAGTAATATTCCAATCAGGAGCAGTAGAAATATTATGTTTCATCCTACCTTCTTTTAAGAATTCAGGAATCCAATTTATTTTAGAATTTAGCTGTAAAAGTCTTTTTTTTATTTTTTGAATATCCACAAACCATGCTGGAAGAGCACGATACATAAGTTTAGTATCACATCTATAACAAAAAGGATATTCATGTTCCATTTTTCTAGACATTACAGCTTTGTTAGCTTTTTTTAAATCAATCACAATCTCTTCATTAATATCATGAATATATTTTCCAGCATAATCTTTTACTTCTTTTGTAAAATGACCAGTTTCATCTACCGGTTGCACCATTGGAATTTTGTATTTTCTACATATAGCATTATCGTCTTCCCCAAAAGCAGGAGCAGTGTGCACAATTCCAGTGCCTTCATCTGCAGTCACAAAATCCCCTAAGATAAACTTAAAGGCATTTGGAGTTTTTGAGAAATAATCATAAAGAGGAACATATTTTTTACCTTCTAGATCTTTTCCTTTAACTTCTTTAAGAATTTGATATTCTTCTTTTGATTTATAGAATTTATCAATTAAGTTTTTTGCTAGAATATATGTATTGTTGTCTGATTTATCTTTAACATAAACATAATCTATTTTTGGATGAACTGTAAGTGCAAGATTTGAAGGCAAGGTCCAGGGGGTTGTAGTAAATGCTAGGGCATATGCCTCTTCATCAACTAGCTTTAATTTAACAACAACAGTAAGATCTTTAACTGTTTTATATGAATTATCCATTGCTATCTCTGATTTTGCTAAAGGAGTTGAACATCTTGGGCAATACATTAATATTTTTTCTCCTTCATAAAGATAGCCTTTATCATAAATTTGTTTAAATGCCCACCAAACAGATTCAATATATGATGTATCCATTGTTTTATATCCCCCTTTAAAATCAACCCAACGTCCAATCCTATCAATAGATTTTTCCCAATCCCTAGCAAATCTCAAGACACTATTTCTGCAAGCATCATTAAATTTTTTAATCCCAATCTTTTCAATTTCATCTTTTGAATTAATTTTAAGTTCTTTTTCAACAATATTTTCAACAGGTAGTCCATGACAATCCCACCCCCAATTTCTTTTAACATACATGCCTTTCATTGTAAAGAATCTGGGGAAAACATCTTTCAATATTGATGCAAGTAAATGTCCATAATGTGGTAATCCTGTTGCAAATGGGGGGCCATCATAAAAAATATAAGGTTTTCCTTTTTTTGTATTCTCTAAAGATTTCTCAAATATTTTATTCTTTTTCCAAAATTCTAGAACTTTTTCTTCTATTTCTTTAATTTCTACCATTTTATTAAAAAATGAATTTTTATACTCTTCAATAGAAAGCCATGTTTTTAAGAGTTTTTGTAGGATAAGTATCTCCGATACTTATAAAAAACTATGGCGGAGCCAATAGTTTTTTAATTT
>CAZDPO010000011.1:0-22310 GCA_964507595.1 Candidatus Woesearchaeota archaeon | reverse complement strand
TTCCAGAATTAACAAATGGAGAATTTGAAGAATTCATAAAAGAAGGAGTTGTACTAATAGATTTTTTTGCAGATTGGTGTATGCCTTGCGTTATGATGGCTCCAATTTTAGAAGATTTATGTGAAGAATTTTCTGGCAAAATGAAATGTGGAAAAGTAAATGTGGATGATAATCACGAACTAGCTTCAAAATTTAATGTTTCATCAATACCCAACTTTGTTTTATTTAAAGATGGAAAAGTAGTTGAACAGGTTATGGGTGGAATGAGTCAAGAAGAACTTGGCAATGTTATTAAAAGCCATATTTAATTTTTCTAAAGAAGATACTTTTTTAAACTAAATCTATTTAATTTGTTTATTGGTCCTGTAGCTCAGTCTGGCAGAGCACTTGGCTTTTAACCAAGGTGTCGGGGGTTCAAATCCCTCCAGGGCCATAGTTTTTCAGAAAGAGTTGGTAGAAAAGTAAGTTAAGATGAGAGGGATTGTATTAATTTATAAATAGTAACATATCAAAGGATTTAAATAGGTTATTTCTTTGAAAAAATTACAGTGAAACCTTTGAAAAAATTAACCTATAAATTAGCTATTACATTATCTATGCTTTTGGGATTAGCAGGGTCCATGTATGCGCAAGAAAAAATACATCCTCAAATTAATAAAATTTATTTAACTTCTTATGTGGATAATCAAACATGTTCTACAAAACCAAAAAATACCACTTTAGAAAACAAAGTGAATTTAAACTTAGTTGCAGAAACACAAAAAGATGGGAAAACATTTTATTTTTCTAAATCAAAAAATTTATGTCTAAATGGTGAAAAAGTAGATACTTCAAAAATTTTATCTTGGACTCCAGACGATCTTTCAATTAAATGGTTTAAAGTAGAATCTGAAAGAGATAGTTATAATAATGGGGGAAGAGATTATTTTCGTTGGGATACTCCAACCTATAAAGAAACATTAATAGATACTAATAAGTGGATTATTGAAGCAGATGCACATCCTACTGAAAAATTTAAAGACATTAACAATGGTTTAGGAACAATGAGATATAAAGTTCAAATAATTCATAACGGGAAAAAATTATCTACCCCAGGAAAAGAATCTACAAACACACAAGGGATAAAAAAAGACGTGCACAGAGTGAGTTTTAGAAAAGATGATAGTTTTATTGGATGGTTAACTTCATTTTTTAATTTACCCTATATTTATGGTAGTGAGGGAAAGAATTTAGCAAATCATCAGGCTGAAAATTATGTTGGAGCAGACTGTGCAGATTTACTTGTTGCAGCATATAGAAAAACAGGAAAAAATAATCCATATACTTATGCAGTGGGATTGAGAGATTTTACAAATGTTATTTTAAAACAAGAGAATTTAAGAACAAATGGAGAAAACTATTATGATAGACAAAAATTACTTAAATTTGGGGAAGATATTAAAAAAGGGGATTTAATTTTATTTGGAAGGTATCATGTAGGATCAATAGTTGAAGACAGAAGTGATCCTAATGGAAAATATGGGGGTCAAGCAGATGGAATTTTTAATAAATATGATTTAATGATTCATACTCTTTTTGATGTTCCAAAAAAAGAAGGTTTTACTGACCAAGGACCTTTTTCAATTCTGAGATGGAAAAATTAAACATTTAATTCCATGTTAATGCAACTGCATCTTCATGTTGAATCTGGTAAAGAAGTTCTTCTTTACTCAAGAGATTAGAATAAATTCTTGGATCTATTGCAGGATCAGAACCTGCAAATAATTGATAATATATTTCTCCATCTTCTGTGGGAGGAATTCTTAAAACTCTTTTTATTGCTTTTGTATGACCATATCCTGTTTGTGGATCAGGATGTAAGGTAATTAAATCCCCTGCTTTTAAATTACCTATTTCTTTTATTTTTTTTAAATTCCCTCTTAATGAACCTGTATTTGAGTAAATTTGTACATTAGTTACCCATTCATCAAATTTTTCTCGAGTATCTCCTATTGGAAATTCTTTAGTAATAACTTTATTGGCACTTGAACTCCAAATAGTATATGTTCCATCAGAATTATATTTAAGAGTTTGGCCATTAGATATTTGAAATTCAACACTGTCTATGTTTCCTTTTTCAAGTTCTTGTAATTGCCATAAAGAATATAACTCTACTTGAGTATCTGCACAAGTTTGATATCTTGAATCAACTTCTAAATCTAAAATATCAAGATTTGATTCATAAGTTCTTGGAGAAGAATATCTTCCAAAATTATATTCCCCAGTCTCAGGATTTTCTTCATAACCATAATAAGCTTTTACATCTGCATTTTTTATTACAGGGAACCCTTCAATAAATTCACTATAACTAACTTCTGCATCTGTATCTTTTGAACTTAATGTTTGCCCCCAAATTCCTGCTTTAAAATTTCCAGAACTTATTTTTCTTTGTAAATCTGAAACAGCCCATTCCATATTATTAATCTCTGCTTCAAGGGCCAGGATTTTTTTATTTATTGGTTTTCCTTCTAAAATAAAGATCTCTGATTCAATAGATTTTGCTTTTTCTTCTGCTTCTTTTAAAAGTTCTGTTATTGCTTTTAATTCTTCTTTACTTTCTCCTTCTGCTTCTGCATCACCCAAAATATCCACATATCCCCTATATCGTTCATAAGCTTCAGCCAATTTTATTTCTTTTTTATATAATTCATCTTTAAATTTTTTTCCTTCTGGATCATTTAATAAAGACTCTATTTTAACATACTTTTCATGTTTTAATGTATTTAATCCATTTATTTCTAACTGTATTTTTTGTCTTTTTTCATCAGACAAAGATTCTTTATAAGTAGTTCTTGAATCTAACTCATATATCTTATTTTTCCCATTTTCAGTTTGGTAATTTACTTGCATATCTGAAGAAAGGGAAAATTGAGAATTAGACTCAATATTGGCATATATATCTTTACCATCTGCTTCTAAAACCCAATCTCCATTATTAATTTTTATTTTTCCTGAAGATTTTATATCTAATGCTAAGGGAGAATTGTCTGGGGAAACTTTACTTATTTCAATATCTCCTCCATCTAGAATAAATTCTAATTTTCCTCTTCTTCTAATGTCTGAATATTTATTTTTAATTAATTCTTTAAAAATTTCAGTGTCTTCTTGTAAAGAAGATCTAAATCCTTTTCCCCCTAATGAAATTTTATCTTTTCCATAATTAAAATAATTTTCACCTTGGTGTTGTGAAGCATCAAAATTTCCATCATAATAAAAATTTAAATCTCCCCCATAAGTTAAATGTTCTATTCCTTGCAAGGTTAATGCGGATTTACCAGAGATTTTTATTATATCATTTTTAAAAGTTGTCACGTCTACTCTTTCTTCCCCTCCAAAATTATATATGTAGTTGTCTCCTACATTGAAAGATTTTCCACTATAGACAATTTCTTCTTTATTTTCTGGGATCAAGTTGATATTTGATTCTTCAGACAAAAATATTTTTGGAGGTTTTCCTTTTTCTTTAAAAACTCTTGAATTTGCAGGAGCATGAAAAATAAAAGTTTTAGAGGGGGATTTTAATGTATACTCTCCACCGACCTCATCTATGATTAGATTTGCTTCTAAAATATTTCCTTCACTATCTATTTTAATTTCTGAATCAGATAAAATGTTATTAAATTCCTTGCCCTTAATATTTACGCTTCCCTGCTCTTTAAAAGTTATAATAGTAAATTTCTCGCCTCTATCTATCAAAACATTTTTAACCAAAATATCATCATCTTCAAGATCTTCTCCAACAAGATTTCCAATATTCGTTTCATCTTCAATTAATATTCTTGCAGGGTAAGGTTCTGGTGGTTCTGGAGGGTCTGCTTGAATAAGGGAAACCGAAAATATCAATCCAAGGAAAAAAACTCCAACCATTATAAAAATTAATATTTTTTTCATTTTTCTACTACAAAAATCAATTTTAATTTATTTTCTGCTTGATCTTGTTTGTTTGTGATGAAATACCAAATAATATTATTCTCAATAACAGAAATGTCGTTAACAGGTAAGGATTTAATATCTACATCATAATTAAGAACTATATTATCTAAACAAGTTAAACAGATAAATCCTGGTTTTTGAGAATATGAATTAACCACTTCAAAAGATGCTTCATAAAGATTAATAAAATCATTTTTAAATCTTATTTCGATATTTTCTAATGTTGCTGAACCTTCTCCCTTACTTACTGTTATGGTATTTTTCATTTTTACACTAATTTCTCCTTCAATTATATTAGTTAAAATAAAATACGGCCCCACACTTATGTTAAATCCTTGTTCTCTGAAACCTCTAAAATCTAAACAACTTTCTAAATTTTCAGAAACATACTTTCCTAATTCTTTTTCAATAACACTTACAGGAGGAATAATATTTTCATTATTTAAATAATAGTAAGGAATTTCATCAAGAAAATAAATTATAGAAGATTTTACAGGAACATTGTAATATCCTCCATGAGCAGCAAGATAATGGATCCCCTCCCCACTTGTTTGCTCTAAACAGAACAATAAATTTGTATAAAAAGGGGATATTTCTTGAGGAATTTCTTTAACTTTTGAATCGTTATCTCTAAAAACAAAAAACAAAATTACTGCTGTCACAAGGAAAATTGCTATGATAATAAAAATTGTCAATTGTCCTTTTTTAAACATATTTTTCTTAAGCAATTTTTATATTTAAATGTTATTTTATTCTGATAAAGGCACCTAATCTTGCTCAAATGTGGGGAATGTGGTTTTTCAGAAAGAATTGGTAGAAAAGTAGATTAAAGCAGATTTTTGAACTATATCGAAACATTTTTAAACCAAAAAAAGTACACATTTTTATTATTATGGAGTTATTAACACGTTTAGGGGTTAATATGCCATTTTAAACAAAATACCGACGACAAAACAAAGATGCACATTCTACAACCAAAACACACAAAGATGAGTGAAAAAGAGTTAGATGACTTACTAACTAGATTAAACATTTCTAAAGCTCAATTGCCAAAAATTCTTTCAAGTGATCCTGGACTTAGTGAAGGGTTTCAAACAGGAGATGTTATTAAAATTGAAAGAAAAGATGGAGATAAGATTGTAAATTATTATAGGGTGGTTGTTTAGTTATGGAAAAACATTTAATTGTAAAAAAATATTTAGAAGACCATTCTTTAGTTGAATCTAATATTACTTCTTTTAATGATTTTTTACAATATAGAATGCAAGAAATTGTTGATGAAATTCAAACAACTTTAGAAAATGATGATTTTGAAATTAGATTAGGTAAAATAAATGTTGGAAAACCTACGATAGTTGAAGCAGATGGAAGTTCATCGAAAATAATGCCTTTTGAAGCTAGATTAAGACATTTAACTTATGCTGCTCCAGTTCATTTAGAATTAACAATTAAAAAAGACGGACATGTTGATTCTGAACTTGTTGAGATTGGTAAAATTCCTATTATGGTTAAAAGTAGATCTTGTAATACTTGCTCTGCTACTAAAGAAGAATTAATTCAAAATTATTCTGATCCAATGGATCCTGGAGGATATTTTATTATTAAAGGAAATGAAAGAGTAATGGTTATGGCTGAGGATCTTGCAGAAAACCAACCTTTTATAGAAGATAATAAAAAAGGTGAAACAACTTTAAAATTATTCTCTTCAAAAGGAACATATAGAATTCCTATTACAATAACAGAAGATAAAAAAGGTATCTTTGATGTTTCATTTAGTAGATTTAAGAATATTCCTGCAGTTGTTCTATTGAAAGCTTTAGGATTATTAAAAGAATCTGATATGGCTAAATATTTTGGAAAAGAAACTGATGGAGTTATTGTAAATCTCTATGAATTTGTTGACCTTGCAACAAAAGAAGATGCAATGATGTATATTGCTGAAAAAACAAATTTACAAGGTACTAAAAAAGAAATACTTGATAGAGTTAAACAAAGAATAGATTCATATTTATTTCCACATATTGGACAAAAAAAAGAAGATAGAACAAAAAAAGCAATTACACTTTGTAAATTAATTAAACAATATTTAATTGCAAAAGATAATCCTGAATTAAGAACAGATAAAGATCATTATTCTAATAAAAGAGTTAGACTTTCTGGAGATTTACTTGCAACATTATTTAGAATTAATTTAGGTATATTAATAAGAGACATTCAATATTCTTTACAAAAATCTTCTAAGAGAAAAAAATATTTTTCAATAAAGGTTCTTGCAAAATCAACATTATTTTCACATAGAGTTGAATCTGCTATTGCTACTGGTGCTTGGACAGGTGAAAGAAGCGGAGTTACTCAAAATATGGATAAAACAAATTATCTTGCTACAATCTCTCAACTACAAAGAGTTTCAAGTATGTTGGAAAGTGGTCAAGAAAACTTTAAAGCTAGAACCTTGCATCCAACTCATTATGGGAGATTTTGTCCAATTGAAACACCTGAAGGAACAGAAATTGGATTGAGAAAAAATCTTGCATTATTAAGTAGAGTGTCTACAAGAGTTAATCTTGATGAAACTAAATTTTTAAAAGATCTTGAAGAACTTGGATTAGATAAAGAAATATCAGATGGTTCAGAGGTTTTCTTCAATGGATTGTATATTGGAAATGTAAAAGATCCAAGTGCATTTGTAAAAGAAATTAGAAATAAAAGAAGAAACAATCTATTAAGTGATCAATTAAGTATAAGGAAAGATGATGGATTACAAATAATTTCTATATCTATTGAACCTGGAAGAGTTTTAAGACCTTTAATTATTGTTGAAAATGGTTGTTCAAAATTAAAGAACGAACATTTAATTCAATTAGAAAGTAAAGAAATAAAGTGGATAGAGTTAGTTCAAAAAGGTCTTCTTGAATATATTGATGCGGCAGAAGAAGAAGAAGCATTAATCTCATTGTTTGAAGAAGAAATTACAGAAGACCATACTCATTTAGAAATAGATCCAATTGCAATGCTTGGAGTTGTTACAAGTTTAGTTCCATATGGAAACCACGATCAAAGTTCAAGATTAAATAGAGGAAGTAAAACTCAGAAACAAGCATTGGGTCTTTATGCTGCAAATTATTTATGTAGATTAGATACAGATGTTTCAATTTTACAATATCCTCAAAAACCAGTTGTTAGAAGTTTTGTATATGATACTCTTGAGACATATCCTGCAGGTCAAAATCTAACTGTTGCTGTTATGACATATGAAGGATATAATATGGAAGATGCTTTAGTTTTAAATAAAGGGAGCTTAGACAGGGGAGTTGGAAGAAGTTTCTATTTCAGACCATATTCTGCAATTGAAATGAATTATGCTGGTGGATTAAAAGATGAAATTGTAATTCCAGATAAAGATATTTCTGGATATAAAATGGAATCAACATACAGATTATTAGATGAAGATGGTATTGTTTCTCCTGAAGCAAATGTTGGAGAAGGAGAAGTATTAATTGGAAAAACCTCTCCTCCAAAATTCTTATCAGAAGCTAGAGAAATTTCTGTTCGAACAAAAAAAGATTCAAGTGTAACTTTAAGACAAGAAGAAAAAGGAACTGTTGACGCTGTTTTTATTACAGAAGATGATGAAGGCAATAGAATTGTTCAAGTTAAAACAAGAGATCAAAGAATTCCTGAACTTGGAGATAAATTTGCGACTTCACATGGTCAAAAAGGAGTTGTTGGTGCAATTATTCCTGAAGAAGATATTCCTTTCACAATCACAGGTGTTAGACCTGATATTATTTTCAATCCCCACGGATTACCTAGTCGTATGACTGTTGGATATTTATTAGAACTTTTAGCTGGAAAACTTGGATGTGTTAAAGGTGAAATTATTGATGGTACTTCATTTAGTGGAGAAAGTAAAAAGGATTTAGGGGATGGATTAGAAGATCTTGGATTTAGATATGATGGAAAAGAAACAATGTATAATGGTATAACTGGTGAAAAAATGTTCTCAAAAATATTTATTGGAAACCTATATTATTTAAAATTAAAATATATGGTTGGAAACAGAATACATGGTAGAGCTTCTGGTAAGATTGCTTTATTAACAAGACAGCCAATTGAAGGTAGAGCTAGAGGTGGAGCTTTAAGATTAGGAGAAATGGAACAGCAAGCACTTGTTGCTCACGGAGCTTCTTTATTATTAAAAGAAAGATATGATTCAGATAAAGTTAAATTACCAATTTGTAATAAATGTGGTGCAATTGCAATTGAAGATACAATTAGAAATAAAAACATTTGTCCTCTTTGTGATTCAGAAGAAGTTGAACCTGTTGAAGTTTCATATGCCTTTAAACTTTTAGTTGAAGAATTACAAGGACTTCACATTAATACAACATTTGGATTAAAAAACAAATACGAATAAAAATGGCAGAACAAAGATTAAAACCAAATTTGCTAATAAGAACAGATGTAGTGGTAAATACAAAAAATGTAGAAGAATTAGAAAAGTTAATGATAATTTGTGAATCTTCTTCTGTAGATATTAAATGGCTCGGAGGAGCATCTCCAACTCAAGGAGCTTACGCTAGTGAAAGAATCAGTCAATATGGAGAAGATACCTGTATAAACTTAAATGATGGAAAATATTTCTCTTGGGGATCTAAAAATGTCTATAAGAATGTTTTATCATTCCAACAATTTTGTAAAATAAATGAGGGTCTTAATTAAAATGCAAAAACTAAAAATTAAAATTTTTGTAAAATCCATTTTAAATGGAAGGAAAACTCAAAATGAATAAACCAATAAAGAAAAAAATCGGAGTAATAAGTTTTTCATTACTTGCTCCAGAACAAATAAAGAAATTATCTGTTGCAAAAATAGTTACACCTGAATTATATGATATAGATGGATATCCTGTTGATGGTGGTTTAATGGATTTAAGATTAGGTGCTATTGATCCTGGTGTTAGATGTAGAACATGTGGTGGAAGAATTAAAGAATGTTTAGGGCACTCAGGAAGTATTGATTTAGCAAAATCAGTTATTCATTTGAAATATATTCCTTTAATTGAACTTTGCTTAAGATCTTTTTGTAAAAATTGTGGAAAACTAATGATTGCAGATAAAGATATGCAAAAATATTCTGCTTCTGAAAGAGTAAAAAAAGCTAAAGATAATAAAAAATGTCCACATTGTCAAATTGCTCAAGAAAAAATTAGATTAGAAAAACCAACTAGCTTTTATCAAGGAAAAACAAGAATATTTGCAACAGAAATAAGAGAAATTTTAGTAAATATTCCAGATGAAGAATTAGTAAAGATTGGTGTAAATGTTAGTTCATGTAGACCTGAATGGGCTATTTTAAATTCATTATTAGTTCCTCCTGTAACTGTTAGACCAAGTATTATTTTAGAGTCTGGTGAAAGAAGTGAAGATGATTTAACACATAAACTATCAGATATTATAAGGGCAAACCAAAGACTTTGGGAAAATTTAAATGCAGGTGCTCCTGAAGTTATTATTGAAGACCTTTGGGATTTACTCCAATATCACATAACTACATTTTTTGATAATACTGTTGCGAGAATTCCTCCTGCAAGACATAGAAGTGGGCAACCATTAAAAACTATTGAAGAAAGAATTAAAGGAAAAGAAGGTAGAATTAGAAAAAACATTGCAGGTAAAAGAGTTAATTATTCTGGTAGAACAGTTATTAGTCCAGATCCTGATTTAAAAATTAATGAAATTGGAATTCCATATGAGATTGCTAAAATAGTTACAGTATCTGAAAGTGTAAATGATATTAACCTAAAGAAACTGAAAAAATTAATTGATAAAGGAGAAGAATATCCTGGTGCAAATTATGTTATAAGACCTGATGGAAAAAGAAAAAAAATAAGTTCTGATTTAAAAAAAGAAATAATTGAAGAACTTGAACCAGGATATAAAGTTGAAAGACACCTTCAAGACGGAGATATTGTATTATTTAATAGACATCCTAGTCTTCATAGAGGAAGTTTAATGGCACATTATGTAAAAGTATTGCCTGGGAGAACATTTAGAATGCATCCTGCTTCATGCGCTCCATATAATGCTGATTTTGATGGTGATGAAATGAATATACACTCTCCACAAAATGAAGAAGCAAGAGCTGAAGCAAAAGTTCTTTTAGATGTTAAACAAAATTTAATGTCTCCAAAAAATAATACTAATTTGATTGGTTGTATTGTAGATGCTGTTACTGGAAATTATCTAATAAGTTTAAGAGAATTTTCAAAAGAAGAAGCAAATCAATTATTATATAATTCTGGAATAGAGGAAGAAATTACTAAAAAAACAATAACTGGAAATGAATTATTATCAAAAATATTACCAAAAATAGATTTTTCAAATGATTCATTTACAATAAAAAATGGAGAAATCACAAAAGGTGTTATTGATAAAACTGCATTTGGAGATGAAGATGGTGAATTAGTTAAAGTTTTAGATAAAAAAGTTGGAAGACAAGAAACATTTGATACAATAAGAAAAGCATTTAATATTGGTAAAAACTATTTATCTAAAAGAGGTCTTACTACATCTGTAGAAGATTTAGACTTAGATGAAAAAGTAATTGATGCTGGAGATAAGATAATTAAAGAAGCTGAACAAAAATCAGAAGTAATAATTGAATCATGGAAAAATAATACTCTTGAATTAATTCCAGGTAAAACAACTGAAGAATCAAGAGAAATTGCATTATTAAAAGTTTTAAATGAAGTTAGAACTAAGATTGGAGCAATTGTTAGAAGAGAGTTTTCAGATACAAATCCAGTTAGCCATATGATTAAATCTGGTGGTGGGGGAAATATTCTTAATATTACTCAAATGGCCTCATGTGTTGGTCAACAGGCATTTGCAGGTGGAAGAATTGATATTGGTTATACTGGTAGAACTTTAGCATTTTTTAAAAAAGGAGATTTATCTCCAAAATCAAGGGGATTTATTAAAAGTTCTTTTATTAAAGGTCTTAGACCTGATGAGTTCTTTTTCCAAGCAATTACAGGTAGAGATTCACTTATGGATACTGCTCTTAGAACTCCAAAATCAGGTTATTTATATAGAAGACTTGCAAATGCATTGCAAGATATCCGAGTAGAATATGATAAAACAGTAAGAGATAGTGGAAATAATATTATTCAATTTAAATTTGGAGATGATGGAATAGATGTATCTAAATTACACTTAAATGAAGAAGTTGCTCCAGGTGAAGCAGTTGGTTTGGTTACTGCTCAAAGTTTTGGTGAAGCTTCTACTCAAATGGTTTTAAGGACATTCCATATGGCAGGTGTTCAAGAAATGCAGGTTACAGAAGGTCTTCCAAGATTAATTGAAATATTTGATGCTCGTAAAAAACCTTCTTCTCCAAAGATGGAAATATATTTAGAAAAAGAATATAATAATGAAAAACAAGCTAGAATATTTGCAGAAAAAATAAAAGAAGTGACTTTAAAAGAAATTGCATCTGAAGTATATTTGGATTTTACAAATAAGAAAATTAAAGTAAGCATAGATAATGAAGGTTTGAAAAAAACACACACTTCTATGAAAAATATTGTTGAAAGATTAAAAGATTTAAAATATAATGTTAAAGAAGGTGGAAATTCTTTAAACCTAAATGTTGAAGATCTTGGATTTAAAGAAATCTATCAATTAAAAGAAAAATTAAAAAAGACAATAATTTCTGGTGTTAAAGGTGTTGAACAAATCTTAATTGTTAAAAGAAATAATGATTTTGTTGTAATAACTCTTGGAACTAACTTAAAAGAAATGATTGAATTAAAAGAAGTTGATAAAAAGAAATTAATATCTAATGATATTCATGAGGTAGCAAATATCTTTGGTATTGAAGTTGCAAGACAATTAATTATTAATGAAATAGAAGGTGTTCTTAAAGCTCAAGGATTAGATATTGACGGTAGACATCTTAAATTAATTGCAGATTCTATGACAAATATTGGTGAAATTAAAGGTGTTACAAGAATGGGGATAATTGCTCAAAAATCTTCTATTTTAGCGAGGGCAACTTTTGAAACTCCAACAAGACAATTTGTAAACTCAATTATTAAAGGGCATAAAGATAAGTTATCTAGTGTTATTGAAAACATTATCTTGAATCAACCAGTTCCTATTGGTACTGGATTACCTGGATTGCTTGTAAATGTAATTGGTCCTTTGATTAAAAAAGATAAAGAAAAAGTAGTTGCTAAATCAGAGATTGTTGAAAAGAGTAATCAATAGTTCTGAATAAAAAATTTTAAAAACAAACATAATATGGAATATTATAAAAGATGACAAAAACAATTGATATGCAAGGTATGAGGTACTTAAATTTGTTTGAAAAAATAACAAGAATATCAACAAGATTCTTCTTTTTTTACAATAACATGGCAATTTTTTGTGTTCCTAGAAATTCTTTATCAAGAGCTTTAGGAAGAGATAACTCTAATCTTAAAAGAATAAGTGAAGTTCTAAAAAAGAAAATAAGAATAGTTACAATTCCAGAAGGAATCGGAGACATTAAAAGATTTGTTCAAGCAATTATAAATCCTGTAACTTTCAAAGATTTAGAAATTAAAGATAATGAAATTATAATTACAGCAGGCTCTCAAAATAAAGCTGCTTTATTGGGAAGAGATAAAAGAAGATTGTTGGAAATGCAAAAAATCATTAGTGATTTCTTTAATAAAGAATTGAGGATTGTTTAAATTTCCTCTGGAAAACTTTATAAATCAACTTTCTTAAACATAACTATACTTAGTTTAAAATGGGATTAAAAAGCGCATTAAAAAAGATAAAAGATCGAAGGAAATTTAGGTGGAAAGATCGAGCATATAAAGTTAGAACCCTAGATCTTTATGCTAAATCAGATCCTTTAGGTGGTGCAAATCAAGCAAAAGGAATTGTTCTTAAAAAATTTGAAAAAGAAGCTAAGCAGCCAAACTCAGCTATGAGAAAATGTTGCAGAGTTCAATTAACAAAAAATGGTAAACAAGTTTCTGTTTTTATCCCGGGTAATCTTGCACAAAAATTTATTGACGAACATGATGAAGTTATGATTGAAAGAATTGGTGGTAAACAAGGAAGATCAAAAGGAGATATTCCAGGAATTAGATATAAAGTTATTAAAGTAAATGATCAACCTTTGCATAGATTAGTGCAAAAGAAGATTGAGAAGGGTAGAAGATGAATTTTAAAATATTTGATTTATGGGATATATCTGAAGTTAAAATTGAAGATTTAGGATTAGTTTCTGCTATAAATCTTGAACCAAAATTAATTTTAAAATCACAAGGAAGAAATGTTGTAAAACATGGGCAAGGAAAAATAAATGTTGTTGAAAGATTAATTAATAAAATTGCAGTTGGTGGGCATAGAGGAAAAAAACATAGAATTGAAATTGGTCATGCTACTGGAAAATTTACTAAAAATGCAAATATGGTTATTGAAGCATTTAAGATAATTGAAAAAAGAACAAATCAGAATCCTGTTCAAGTTTTAGTTAAAGCAATTGAAAATGCTGCTCCAAGAGATGAAGTTACTACAATTGAATATGGTGGTGCAAGATATCCTCAGGCAGTTGATGTTGCTCCTTTAAGAAGAGTTAATTTAGCTTTGAAACATATTGTTCATGGTGCTTCTGATAAAGCTTTTGGAAAAAGAAAAAAACTTTTCCAAACATTAGCTGAAGAGATTATAATGGCTTATGAAAAAAATGGTGAAAGTTTTGCTTTGAAAAAGAAAAATGAATCTGAAAAGCAAGCAGATTCTGCTCGTTAATTATATATTTCTTATTATAGATTTGTTTTTAAAGATAGACAGACATAATTTTCTATGAATAAGGATAGACTTAAGGGTATAAACATTGGAGGTTTGGTGTGGGAAGAAGTTCAAAGAGGAGGGGATATTACTGATTTTCATCTTGCAATTATTAAAAACATTTGTGCAAATGAGTCATATATTGATGTAATTGATGTTAGTACTACGGGCAATCCAGAAAAAAGATATTATAATTTTCTTACTGCTGAGGATATGTTAAGTAGAGGAGCAAAAATAGAAGATCTAGAAAAAGAGAAAGCAAAATATAAAACAATAATAAATAGAGTAATCCAATCTACAAAATAAAATCTAATTCTGCTCGTTAACCTTAAATTATATTTTTATCACCAATATTTTTATAAGTTATCCTTAATATCTTAAATCTCATCAAAAATGTCTAAAATAAATAATTCAAAAGTTAAGAGATTAAATAAAGGAAAACATTCTACTCCAGAAGAATTGCATATTTTTAAAGAATGTTTTAAAATTATCCCAGGGGTTGAAAGAGTTGGTGCTGGAAGATTTACCCCTGCCAATAAAAATCTTGCAAACTTGGAAATTGTTGGTTATGATGATTTAAAAAGTTCTTTTGAAGTTAAAATTACTTATGCTGGATTTCTTCAATATTTTTATCTGGAAGTTCAAGAAAACAATAAATGTATGGTTCAAAATAAATTAGAGAATTATTTAAATATGAATAAAATTTAATCCTATTTTATCACCAATATTTTTATAAACTCGTCTTATAAATAATTTTTATGAGTAAATTAATAAAATATACTTTTAATAATCGAACATATAATACTACAAAAGATCTTGCGCCCTATGTTGAAAAAATTCTTAAAATTAAAGGAAATATGCAAATACTTGTAGAGCCACCATCAAATATGAAATGTTCTAATGGGAAAACTATAAGTTATCTTAGATATGAGGCTCCTTCAAGGACACATGTAATTAAGATTTATGATAAAGCAGTTTCACAAAAAATTAAAATAGTTAATGCAAAAACTCCAGATCAAATTAAAAAAACTCTTGAAACTCTCATATAATTTCAATTCTCCCCATAAATTTATAAATCAATTCTTCAATTAAGTAATATTCAAGATGGCAGAAGTTGACTTTACAAAATTAATGCGAAATCAAACGCAAATTAGAAATATAGCAATTGCTGCGCACATTGATCATGGTAAAACTACTTTCTCTGATAATCTACTTGCAGGTGCTGGGATGTTATCTGAAGAAACAGCAGGTAAGCAAAGAGCTTTAGATTTTCACGAAGATGAAGCAACAAGAGGAATTACAATTGATTCTGCAAGTGTTTCAATGTTACATCAAGTTCAAGGTAAAGCTTATTTAATTAATTTAATTGACACTCCTGGTCACGTTGACTTTGGAGGAGACGTTACAAGGGCTATGAGGGCTGTTGATGGATGTGTTATACTTACATGTGCTGTTGAAGGAGTTATGCCTCAAACAGAAACTGTTGTAAGACAAGCTCTAAAAGAACTAGTTAAACCTGTACTTTTTATTAATAAAGTTGATAGATTAATCAAAGAAGTTAAATTAACACCTGAAGCAATGCAAGCAAAATTTGTAAAAATAATTGACCATGTTAATAAATTAATTGAGAATATTGCTCCTGAAGGATATAAAGAAAAATGGAAAGTTGGAGTTGGAGAAGGAACAGTTGCATTTGGTTCTGCATTTCATAATTGGGGATTAAGTTTTCCATATATGAAAGAAAAAGGAATTACATTCAAAGATGTTATTGATGCATATGAAAATGATAATTATAAAGAACTTGCAAAAAAAGCACCAATACACGAAGTTGTTTTAAACATGAGTGTTCAACACCATCCAAATCCTTTAGATGCTCAAAAATATAGAATTCCAAAAATTTGGCATGGGGATATTAATTCTGAACTTGGGAAAAATCTAATGAATTGTGATCCAAAAGGAGTTCCTGTATTTAATCCAATTAAAATAGTTGTTGATAAAAATGCTGGAGAAGTTGCTGCTGGAAGATTATTTTCAGGAAGTTTGAAACAAGGTGATGAAGTATATTTACATTTAGCAAAAAGAAAAGTAAGAATTCAACAAGTTTCTGTTTACAAAGGTGCTCAAAGAATTATTGTTCCTGAAGTTATTGCTGGAAATATTGTAGGTATTGTTGGATTAAAAGATGTTGTTGCAGGTGAAACAGTCTCAAGTGGAGAAATGGAACCTTTTGAAGCAATTACACATTTATTTGAACCTGTTGTTACAAAATCTATTGAAGCTCTTAAAGCTGCTGATTTACCAAAATTAATTGAAATTTTAAAACAAGTTGGAAAAGAAGACCCATCTATTAAAGTTGAAATTAATGAACAAACAGGTGAATCATTAATATCTGGAATGGGAGAATTGCATTTAGAAATTATAGAAAATAGAATTAAATCTGAAAAAGGATTGCCTGTAAAAACTTCTGCTCCAATTATTGTTTATAGAGAAACAATTGGAAAAGAATCAGATGTTGCAGAAGGAAGAAGTCCAAACAAACATAATAGTTTCTTTATTAAAATAGAGCCTCTAGAAGATGAAATATATAAAGCCATAAAAGCAGGAGATGTTCCTGAGGGAAGAATTAAGAAAAAATCTCAGACAGTTATGGATTCACTATCTAATTTAGGTTGGAGTGGAGATCAAATAAGAGATGTGAGAAACATTTACAAAGGAAATATGTTTTTAGATGAAACTCGAGGAGAAGTTCATATTGGTGAAGTTATTGAAATGGTTTTAGATGCATTTGAAATGGTTATGGATCAAGGACCATTAGCAAGAGAACCTTGTACAAAAATGAAAGTTTCTTTAATAGATATTAAACTTCATGAAGATGCAATTCACAGAGGACCTGCTCAAGTTTACCCTGCTGTAAGAGAAGCTATTAAAGGTGCAATGAGTAAAGCAAATCCAGGATTACTTGAACCTGTTCAAATACATTTAATTGAAATGCCAGATAATTTTTTAGGAATTGTTACAAAATTAGTTGGAGGTAAAAGAGGTCAGATGATTAATGTTTCTCAAGAAGGTACAAATGCTAACATGGAAGCAAAACTTCCTGTAGCTGAAATGATTGGATGGTCAAATGATTTAAGATCTGCAACAGAAGGTAGAGGAACTTCAAGTTTAAGAGATCAGTTATTTGAGAAATTACCAACTTCTTTACAATCAGATATTATTAGAAAGATTAGAGATAGAAAAGGTTTATCAGAAAACCAGTAATGGTTTTTGGGCAATTAGAGGTTTCAAAGAAATGGAATCTATAATATATTTTCAAACCACAAACGATTGTACTGGGAATTGTAGACATTGTTTTCAAAATTCTGGTCCTGGTAAAGAACATACAACAATTTCTCAAGAAAATTTTAGTAAAGTTATAGATCATCTTCCAAAAAATATTGTTGAGTTAGAATTAACAGGCGGAGAAATTTTTAAGGATAGGCCTACCCTTTATGGATATCTAAAAAGAATAAAAGATATTAATGAAATAAGAGAAAATAAAATCATAGTTGAAGTGCAAACAAATGGTTTTTGGGCGGAAAACAATTTTATTGTTGAAAATGAATTAGAAAAATTAAGTAGATTTGGTGTGACAGCGCTACATATAACTTCTAAAGACCCTTATCATTTTGAACAAGGAATTAAAAAAGAATATCTAGAAAGAATTGAGAGTATTAATAAAAAATTTGGTTTTTTAGATGATGTTTGCATATTTGAATCAGGAGATATTTTCCCAAAAGGAAGAGGAAAAAATGTGATAAATGCCAAAACTTTTTATTATTCCCAAGACCTTGAATGTAAAGGAAGTTTAAATAATAATTATGTTACAATTAATTTTGATGGGGCGGTCTATATGTGTTGTTTTAATTTATTTAGGTTGCCAGGAAATATTATAGAAGATTCTCTTGAAATAATTATTGAAAAAGCCAAAGAAGTCCCTACTTTGAAAGCATTGAATGCACAAGGGATTAAAGGCCTTGCCAAATTAATAGAAATACCCAATACAATAATAAATAGGCGAATACAAAAGTACGGAGAATGTGGTTATTGCGCAAAGTTAAATAGATTAATTTAACGAAAATCAATAATTATTTTCTAGTGCAATTATATTTTTAAACTCTAAGATTAAGATAAGTGTATGTCAGAAGTATCGTTAGAATTATTTAAAGAAACATACCAGAAATATAAAGACAGGAAAATTTCTTTAGAAGAATTTACAAAGTTTTTAGATTTCTATATTCCTGAAAAGGAAAATCAAATTATAAAACAAAATCAAGAAATAAAAGATTATGGAAATAAAATAATATTTTTTAAAAGCCAAATTGTTGGATTGATAAGGAAACTTGAGAATATCCAGTCAGAATTTTCTGGTCTTTATGAGAAAGATACGTATCTTAGAGCAAATGCGTTTGAAGAAGACATAAAAAAGTATGATAAATCACAAAAAGGTTTAAGTGAAAATCAATAATTGTTCTTTAGTGTAATTATGTTTATAAACTTCTAAATTAAATATTTTTTAGAATGACAATTCCTTTAGATGATATAAAAAACCTTGATTTAAAAGAAGGAGATTTAATAAAAATTTCTTTTAAAGAAGAAAATAATACCACTCATGTCACTTTACCTGCATACTTTAGAAAATTAGACATTAAAAAAGGAAAAATAACCTATTCACAAAAAACATACTACACTGGGGGAATTGTGCAATATTCTGAAAACAAAGATATAGAAATCTCAAATCTAGAAAGTCTACATAAAATGTTAATGGGTAAAGAGGTTAGAAAATCTATTCTCAATGTCAGAAATTAATTATAAACAAGTAATTTTAAATAATTTAACTTCATTTAATGATTATGGAATGTGAAAAAATTTATGCAGATATTGAATTATTAAAAGAATGTTGGTTTAGTAAAGAAGATATTCTTGCGTGGAAAGATTTGTGAAATTATTAAAGATTAACTTAAAATCAATAATTCTAAAAATTGTTTTTATATAACTAAAATTATAAAGGGTATATTCTTCGAATTTTAATGGATATTGGAGATTTGACTTATATTAAAGTAAAAGAAAATCATGGAGATTGGGAACAGGCTGGAAAAGATATTCTATATACTGCTATTCATTTGGTTCCAATGGTTCCTGTAATTCTTTTAGGGGTTCAATATTTTAAACCAAAAGAAAAAAGAAAAAAATGGAAAATTGGTACTGGGTGGGGTTTTCTTGGATTGGGTACAGCGAGAACCCTTATTGCTGGAGGAATAATATCTTTATCTTTTTTTAATCCTTTAGAAATAATTTATGAAAAAATTACTAAATTAAGAACATATGTGGAGGGTGCTCTTGATAAAAATAATTATGTAAATGAAATTAAAGTAGATTCAACAAAACCAAAATATAACAACTTAGAAAAAACTTTTTATATGGATCTTGGAGAATCAAACAGAATGGATGATTAAACTTTTTCACCAAAAGATTTATAAATATATTTTTTTATTAAGTATTCATGGCTAAAGAAAAACCAAACATGAATGTTGTATTTGTTGGACATGTTGATGCTGGTAAATCAACTTGTGTAGGAAGATGTATGTTTGATAGTGGTGCTGTTTCTGAACAAGAAATGAAAAAATTAAGAGAAGAAGCTGAAAAAAATGGTAAAGCTGGTTTTGAATTTGCATATGTAATGGATAAGATTAAAGAAGAAAGAGAAAGAGGAGTTACAATTGACTTAGCTTATAAGAAAATTATGACACAAAAATGGCAAATTACAATTATTGATGCTCCTGGTCACAGAGACTTTGTTAAAAACATGATTACTGGTGCTTCACAAGCAGATGCTGCTTTCTTGGTTATTGCTGCTCCTAGTGGAGTTCAACCACAAACAACAGAACATTTATGGTTATTAAGAACAATGGGTGTAAAGAACATTGCAGTTGCTGTTAATAAAATGGATGCTGTTGCATATAAAGAAGATGTTTATAAAAAAGTTAAAGAAGATGTAGGAAAACTACTTCAAGGTGTTGGAATTAATCCTGAAACTACAACATTTATCGCATGTGCTGGATTAAAAGGAGATAATATTGCTAAAAAATCAACTAATATGGATTGGTATAAAGGTCCAACAATTTTAGAACAATTTGATTTATTTCCTGCCCCTGAATCTCCAACAAACTTACCAATGAGAATGCCTGTTCAAGATGTTTATGAAATAACTGGTATTGGTACTGTTCCTGTAGGAAAAATTGAAACTGGAATTATGAAACAAGGTATGAAAGTTAAAGTATTGCCTGGTAGAACAGGTGAAGGTGTTCAAGGTGAAATTAAAACTATTGAAGCTCATCACGAAATGTTACCAGAAGCTCTTGCTGGAGATAATGTTGGTATTAATATTAGAGGAGTTGGTAAAAAAGATATTGCAAGAGGAGATGTTATTTGTGATGCTGCTCACCCAGTTCCAATTGTAGAAGAATTTATTGCTACAATAACTGTAATAAATCACCCAACTGTATTAGCTAAAGGATATACTCCTGTATTTCATGTTCACACTGCACAAGTGCCTTGTCAATTTGCAGAATTAATTGCTCAAATTGATCCTAGAACAGGTGAAGTTATTAAAGACCACCCTGATTTTTTAAAGAACGGAGATACTGCTAGAGTTAAAATTGTTCCTCAAGGAAGATTAGCTTTAGAAACTCAAAAAGAAAATCCTTGGATGAGTAGATTTGCAGTTAGAGATGCAGGTTCAACTGTTGCTGCTGGTATGTGTACTGAAATTACAAAGAAAAAGTGAAATCATAGATTACACTTTTTGCGAACATCTGAGATGTCTGGAAGAAATAATTTCTTTAATTTTTTATGGTTTTAATTAACAACCTACAATTGTATTTACCCAATTTTTTCCCATAGGATCTTTTACAAGATATTGATGAATCAAGTTAACAGATTCTAAAGTTTCAAGAAATTCATTTAACTCATTTAAAGCCCATCTTTTTCGAAACCTCTTAACTTTTTCTTTATAATCTTTTTTTTCTTCCAAACCTTCTGAAGGTTTAGAGTGGATTGTTGTTGAAAAATGAATTAATCCATTATTTTCTAAAATAGAATACATTTTTTCAAATATTTTTGGTATTTCCCCTTTTGGAAACAAATGGATAAAAGCTTGTGCATAAATCACAGAAAATTTTCTACCAAATTCTAAATCAAGGAAATTTCCTAAATAATATTGTGAATTAGGAGAATTAATCCTTGCTAATTCTATCATCTTTTCAGATATGTCTGTCCCATAGGTTTTAAATCCATTATTATTAAAAATTTCTAAGTCCAATCCAGAACCCACCCCCACATCTAAAACAGATAAATTTTCTTTAATTTCTAAATGTTTAAGAAGATTATTAATAACTTTTTCATTATTTTCTATTAAGAGGGGTCTTCTTTGAAAATATTCTTCAGCAACAAGACCATATGCTTTTTTATTTCTAAATTCCATTTATTTTAAAAATAATCTCTCTTCTTAAAGATTTATATGATGAATTCTAAATTTTTATACGAAAAATATATATACTCCAATGTATTATAAGATAAACAAATCATGGAAATACCAAAAAAAGAGGTAAAATGGCACACATATATAGTCCAGAAAATTCATTTGACGCAGGAAGCTCTGCTCTTTCTAAACAGGAAAGTAAGGGAATAGGAAAGTTTACATTGTACACCACAATATTTCTTTTAACTATTGCAGGAATTAATCAATGCACATCTTCAAAAGCAGGAAATGAGAATCCTTCCAGATTAGAAAATATTTCTAACAAAGAACCAATTATCAAAGAAGGTTCAAATTTAATGGGCCCATATATTTTTGAAAAACAATTAAAAAATTCAAAAACATATCACATAAATCCTTTTAATTATGAGGTGCAAAATGGAAAATAATTTTGAAACTGTAGAGAAAACAAGAAATAAAGGTGAAAAGCCCCTAGCATATTTTTTAATTGGAGTTACATTATTTGGATTTTCAATACTTATGGGAAAAATGTATAATGCTGAGAAAGATTCTAAATTAGAAAAGAAAGTGGCTCAAACAAATATAGTAAATAAACAGAAAATTGCAAGTAACCCTCTCTCAACTTACTTTTTGGAATATACAGGTAATTTAAATAAATATGGTAGTTTTAGGAGATGAAGAAATATCTATCAACTCTCAAAAAATATGCAATTCCAACTATTCTTTTAGGGGCTACTCTATTGACAACAATATCTTTTTCAAATAAAGTCTCATCTGGATTGGAGAAAAAAACAATTAAGCAATCTGAAAACACCCTTACAAACCAAAATAATTCTAATTTCCAAAAACCAACTTGGTTTTATGAAAATGCCTCAAAAAACAATTATCTTGAGGGTTTATCACAGTAAAATATTTAAAGAGCATCTGTTTGAAAAAGATCTAATTAAAAT
>CAZDPO010000010.1:21029-22683 GCA_964507595.1 Candidatus Woesearchaeota archaeon | reverse complement strand
GTATAGAATAATTATAATTTCCTTCTGTTAACCATAAATCTTGAGTATTTTCAAGTATAAATTCTGGAACACCTTGATTGTAAAAATAAATATATTCATTATTTATTTGATATGCGCATTTAGCTTTGCCTTCTTCTGCACCTGCAAGTGTTTTTATTTTAATTATTGTTTTAATTGTGTCTGTTGCATCTTTAATTAATGCTCCATTTGGTTTGTCATTTATTAAAATCTCATCTATAATTAATGGAGGTGTTCCTGTCAAGCTCAAAACATATGATTGTTTGTTTTCATTTCTCAAATGTTTTTTCTCAGGAAGATTTTCTAACCATGGTTGATCATTACATCTAATATAATATTTATTTATCTTTTCATTTTGTATGCCTGTTAAATCTGTTTTACATCCATAATAATATTGTTTTAGATAATCTCCTGCTTTTTGAGAACAATCTGTCATATTGAAGTTCATCTTTGAATAATCTAAATCTTGAAAATCCCATCTACAATCTGCAGGTTCATTTATGTAAACCTCTAGAGGAATTGTTGTTTTGTTGAAACTTATTAATCCATTTTGAGGATAGCTTGTTGATTCAATTATTGGGGCCATTGTATCTGGACCATTGTCCACACAGAATTGCATTAGGAAATTTGAAGTTGTTGGGTTTCCATTTGTATCTTCACATCTTATGTAAAAAGTATATTCATTATCTTCAGATATACTTAAACCAACATCTCCTAGAGAAGAATTACTTGGCATTGCAGATGAAGGTAAAAATACTGTGTGGTTGTAGACACTTGCTGTTCCTTCAGACATATAACCCAACATATCTGTGAAATTTGCTTTTCTTACTGTATCTATTTTACATGCTGCAGGTTCATTTGAATGCACGCCCAATAATAAACTTGTGAATGGAGGTATACATCCATCTGCATTTGCATTATAAATTATTTTTACTCCTCTTTCATCTGGTAATGTTGCTTCTGCAGGAATGTATGAATAACCTGTTCCTAATACTTCTTTAATTGCTGTTAATTCAGGTGGAAGCATATCATTTTCATTTACCCAAACACATGCTTCTTCTGATGTTCCTTTATTTACAATATCACATGATTTACCAGATGCATGGCATTGATATTCACTACAACCATATCTTAAATCATTACATTTAAGGCAATTTTCTCCACCTTTTGGAGGTTGCCATAAGTGAGATGTGTACGTGTATATTTCTTGAGAATAATCTTGATATGATGCTAAAAGATAAACAGACATTGCAACTACTACAACTACTGCTGCAACTATCCCAACACCTGTTGCACTTAAACCTCCTGCAAAACCCAACATACTTGCTAAAAGAGATATTGAAGTGCCAGCAGTAGCTCCTGCTGTAGTTGTTATGCTTGCTAAAACAATTGTTACTGCTGCTACTGCAGATGCTATATATAATGCAGTATCTGTTAAAGCATTAACATTTCTTTCTGAGGCCCCTAAAAGTTTTACAACATAGGCATATCCATATGCTGCTACAAATGCTCCTATAATTGCGCCTATTGCTCCCAAAAAAGGACTTGCTCCTGCTGCTGTCTCTGTCGCTGTAGATGCCCCAATAGTTCCGGTTAAACCTCCTGTTGTCGTTGATGTTGTTCCTGATACTGCAGA
>CAZDPO010000010.1:0-20929 GCA_964507595.1 Candidatus Woesearchaeota archaeon | reverse complement strand
CAATAGTTCCGGTTAAACCTCCTGTTGTCGTTGATGTTGTTCCTGATACTGCAGACGATGAAAATAAACCTTTAACAGTACTTACTGTCCCCAAAAGAGAAGATCCTGTTGTAAGCCAATCAGTATCATCTCCATCATCACTATAATCTGGCCCTATTTGTGTTGAATCTTCTGCTATTGTTGGAGGAACATCTCTACAAAACTTAACATTACTTCCTGTGCTTTTTGCACAAAAATTAGATATACAATCTTCAAATTTTGTACAAGGAGAGCCATTAGGTAATTTTTCTTTGGTTGTTGTGGTTGTGGTTGTTGTTTGCGTTGTTACGCACTCTTTACAACAAGGATAATTTTTTTTATCTGGTCCAAGAATAGATGTTCCAATTTCATCTTTACAAACCTGACCAAGGGCACAAACCTTCCAATCTACATTTTTTTTCGTGCATTCTGCCACAACTGCATCTGGACCATCTGCACTAACGGCATCTAAATTTCCTGCAATTAACCATGAAATTGCAAATATACTTACAATTAAAATTAATAATTGAAACATAACTAACTTTCGTGTTTGCTTAATTTCTTTTTCTTTTAAAAATTTATTTTTTCTATTGTCTAAAACCACCTAATTCTCCTCCAGGGATATATTCAAAATCTCCCCAGTATATTTTTTCTATTGAAGTGTTTTTCTTTAAACTTTGATCTTGTTTTAAGATTTGGAACAATGCTGTAACTGTTTCTAATTCTTTATCAACATCAGATATATCTACATATGCTCCTGGTTTATATCCACAATCTCCTAATGCTCTTGCTCTATCTTTAATTGAATTTACCCATTCTTGATGTGTTAAGAAAATTGGAATCCTTGTATTTGTATCTGCGCATTTCGCATCATTTCCTCCAACTTCTCCTGTTTTTCCTTCACAATAATATCCTCTTCTATCTGAAATACAAAAGTTTTCAAATTTACTTGGTAAGGCATTATTTAATCCTAAATGGGCATTTAATAAAAGTTCAACATCTAAATATGTTCCATCATCTACTCCGTTATATCCTGATTGAGAAGGTGCTTCTAAACCATATCCTGGAATTGCGTAACAACTTTCAAAACATCTTTCAACAGCATCATCATTTATTGAAAGATCGCAAAGAGGATTATCTTCAAATGTTGCTCTTTTTGTAAATAAATTTGTTTCATAAACAACATTTTCTTGAACACTTCCCATTGAACAAATTGCTTCTCCATCATTTCCAGGTTCCCAAAAATCAAAACCAGGTGAAAAACTAGGAACACATGAACCTTGATATTTTGAATTTCTTCTTTCTGATTCTGATGTTACAACTTGACCATCAAATCTATATCCTGGAACCCATTTACAGAAAAAAGAATTCTCACATATTTCTTGATCTATGTATGCTAAACAATCTCTCCAAGTATTAACTTGGCACTGGGCCACTTTGAAATTTTCTGTTCCAACACCCATGTCTGATTGTAAACAAACTTCATTTCTAAAATCTCTACATGGCTCAACAATAACTTCTCCATCCATACACATTAACTTATAATATCTACTTCCAGGTAAATTATATAAAGAATATTTTGAATTTTCAATTTCAATTTTTGGATTTGTATATGATAATGATTGATTTGAAACATTTAAATCAGAATAAACACCTTCTGAAACAGCACACCAACTTTCACCATGTTTGTAAATTTCATCTTTTTTGTCTCCATCTGAATCATAATAACAACTTAAACTTGCACATACTTTATCTCCATATACTGGTTTAGGAGGCATATTTTTATTTCCAGATTTATAATCTTTGCAAACACTTCCTGCAATATAAGAGCAATCTCCACAAGAAGAAGATCCTGGTGATAATGAGCAAGAAGGGGATTGAATTTTTGTCCAATAATCTTCCATTTTTTCTGTCCATTTTTCTGGAACCTTAGAGAACATAGATTCATCATACACATTTGCTAAATTTCCACAACTATCTGTAAAATAAACTCTATCGTTTTTACATTCTGTTTTATCTGATTTAGCACAATCTGTTGCAAGTTCAGGTGCAGTGCATAAAAATCCTTCTCTAAAAGTTCCTCCTGAAGAAATGCAACTTTCTCTAGTTGTTCTTTTACAATCTGAAGCTGTTTCGTTTCCAGATATAATACATGCTCCTTCTACATCTGGATGAGCCATATTATAGCAAGAAAATTCATTTGTAATATCTGATCTAAAATTAACATCTACTCCATAAACAGAAGCTAATTGTTTACATTCTGTTTGAGTTGAAAAACTAGCATATTCTCCAAATAAACAACATCCATTTTGACACATTGGAATATCTGATTTAGAAGCAGGGTCCCAGAATCCACCTTCTGTTTCACACACACTTCTTGGAGTATTTGGCATACATTCTCCTTTATCCTCATCAATACATGTTCCAAGTGCGCAAGAAGTAAAAGTATCGCAACTTGTTGGAACAATTGTTGAAGCACATTGGTCTTGAGTTGTTCTTTGACATGAAGCTCCGTTTTTTAGATTTTGACAACAACCTTCTTCTGAAGATACAATAGCAAAAGTAAAAACTAATAAAAAAACTGCAAATATTAAAGCTAATTGTTTTTTATTCATTTTTTATTTGTCTTTATAAGCATTTTTTCTATGTTTAATTGATCTTATAATTAATTCTTCCTTAAAAAAATCTACAAAAAGTCTATAATCTCCAATTCTTAATTTATATGAATCTATATTTACCAAAGGTTCTAAATAATGATTTGGATTTTGTAAAACAAGATTTATTTTTTTAAAAATTCTAACTCTCTCAAATTTATCTAATTTTCTTAAAGATTTTAAAGCATCTTTATCCCAACTAACAGAAGTCATCTTTAAATTCATCTAAAACATCTTCATGAGATACAAAATCTTCTTTTGGAGCTTTTCTAGAATTTTTAATTTCTAAAACAACTTCATCTGATACATCTAAAGAATTCTCTAACAACAAATCCTTCATTTCTTCTATAATCTTTTTTAAAGCAAATATTTCTTGCCCCAATTGATTTATATCCATTTGTTCCATCCTTCTATCAAAATTTAAAGATATTTAAGCTTTCCTCCTTTTATTATTTTCATATTATCCTCACCTCTTCTGCCAAGATTCTTTCCTTAAAATATGAACTAATTCTATTATAAGTTAATACATTAATTTCTTTTTTTCTTATTAAATTTAAAAGTTCTTTTTTCATTTTTATGTAAATCCTGCAGGGAAAGCTAAACTTCTTGATGCAAATTGAAATTTTTCACCTGTATTTTTATTTGTTAAAATATACAGCTTTGTTTCATCTGTTTGCTTTAACTTTTCAGCTTTAAGGTATTTGAAAAACATCATATATGACCACATATCTGCTTCACCGAAAGTTGCTTCCCATTCGATTATATTTGTAGCAATTCCTAGAAGTTCATAAAGATTATTGTCCAAAACTATATTAAATGAATTATATGTTTCTGAAGCATCTTTTTTAACAGATATCTCATAATCTAATAATCTTAAAACAACTTTTCCTGGAAGAATTTCTGCTTTAATTGTACCTGGTTTTGAAGAAACAGAATATCCTTTATCTTGATATTTTTCAATTAATAAACTCCAACATTCTTTTGATTTTGTAGACATATTTTTAGAAAGTTGTTCTTCTATTGATTTTTGTAAAAAAGGTGTTTGAACAGAACATAATTTATAATATTCATTTGTATAACATAAATAATTTAATTTTTCATCTTGATATAAATAATAATTTGTTGGATTTATTTCTCCACCCTGAAGAGATATTAAATCTACTGTTTGTTTTAATTCTTTTTCAATACAATTTTGAAGAAAATTTTCAGGATTTTTAACATCAAAACCTGTTGATGAAAACATTTTTGGATATAGAAAATAAAATAAAATTCCTAAACCCACTACAACTATTGCAACAATAATAAAAATTGTCACTTGCCCTCTTTTATTTACACCACTCTTCATTATTTAAACAAGAAGATTTAATTTATAAATATTGAGTTTAAAATTAAATTAAGAAGAATATTCAGAACCTCTTAAAATAATTGAACAAACATATTTGTTGTTTGCAATTGGTTGATTTCCATACATATCCACACATTTAACATATGTGTTTGTATCATCATTCCAATCTAAATAATGTTCAAATCCATTATCAGATTCAATTGAAATCCCATCTTCAAATAAATATTGATCACAATCTGTTAAAAGAGAATATACACATTCTGCAGGTTCATTTGTAATTAATTTCATTTTTCCATTTTCTTGATAAACTCTTGAAATTTCTGGGGCAGTTATATCTTTTTCTAATGTGAAATTTGCTTCTGAAAATTGAGCATTGCCTGCAATGTCTTCACATTTAACTGGAATTGAATATTCTTTTCCTTGAGCTGTTGCTTCTAAATAAAACATTTGAGTGCTTTCAACAGCGTCGGTATTAAAGAATTCTTCAAAAGTTGGAAATCCTTCTAATTTATAATAACATTTTGATTTTCCTTCTTCTGCACCTGCAGATGTTTTTATTTTAATTTCAACTGGAATTGTGTTTGTAGAATCTTTTATCAATATCCCATTTTCTTTATCATTTATTAAAATCTCATCAATTACTAAAGGTGGTGCTCCTAAAAGAGTTAAAATATATGATTGTTCATTTTTATTTCTAGAGAAAGGCTCTGTTAATTCTAACCATGGTTGGTCTTTACATCTAATATAATAATTTGTAGATTCTTCTGATTGAATTCCTGTCAAATTTCCAGAGCAACCATAATCTAAACCTTTAAAATAATCTCCAGCATTTTGGGAACAATTTTGCATATTATAATTCATATGTTCATAATTTAAATCTTGGAAATCCCATCTACAATCTGCAGGTTCATTTATGTAAACTTCAAAATATGTACTTTCAATGCCATGACCAATGTATGCTGGTTCATGCGCGAAACTTGTTCCAGTTATATTTGGAGGTGCTAAATCTGGTCCTTGATCAACACAAAATTCCATTAGGAAATTTGAAGTTGTTGGTTTTCCATTTGTATCTATACATCTAAAATAAAACAAATTATCTTCACTTCCTTGTTCAATTGTTATGTTTAATGCATTTAAAGCACTTGCACTTGGAAAAGCAGAAGAAGGTAAAAATAATGAGTGGTTATAAGCAGGAATTCCCCCATGGTTTGTTGGGAACATCATTGAACTATAATTTGCTCTTCTTTGTATGTCTACCTTACAAATAGCAGGTTCGTCTGTATATATTCCTAATGTTAAATTTGTAAAAGCAGGTATGCATCCATTAATATCTGAATCTAAATATTTTATATAAACTCCTCTTTCAGGAGGAGATATTGCCTCCATTGGAAAATAATCATAATTTTCATTTAACACAGATTTATCTGGAGAAATAATTGGGGGTTTGCTGTCCCCTATATTATCCCAAACACAAATACCTGATTCTTGTTCATCATTTATCCAATTACATGATTGACCTAGAGCATGACATTGATATTCACTACAACCATATCTTAATTCATTACATTTAACACAATTTTCTCCACCAATTGGGGGTTGCCACACTTGAACTAGATAAGTATACATTTCCATTGAGATATTTTTATCAAACCAACCAGCTATCCATGAAACAAGTGCTGTTAGAGCAATTACTATAAGAGCCACTATTAAAATAACAATACCCAACGCTAATACAACGACTGCTGAAACCGATTTAAAAGAGGAAGGACCCCCTTTTAAAGAAACAGACATATCCACTATAAAAAATATCAACAAAAAGATTACTAAAATTGAAACTGTTTTTATCACAGTTCTATTAAATTTCTTTTTTTCTTCTTTAATTTGCTTTTCTTTTTTACTTAGTTTCTTTTCTTTTTTTTGTTTTCTTTTTTTTGTTTTCTTTTTTTTGTTTTCTTTTTTTTGTTTCATTTTATTTTAGTTTTTTATTAATATTTATGCTAAGGCATAAGTATATACTGGAGAAAAATCTCCTTCATAAATTTTTTGAGCATCATAAGATTTTCCACCATCTATTTGATAGATTGCATAAATTGTTTCTAAATCTGGATTTAATCCTTTAAGATCATCCATAAGAATTCCGGGTTTATATCCACAGTCTCCTATAGATCTTGCTCGATCTTTAATTGAAAGTATCCATTCATCATGTCTAAAAAACAAAGGCATTATTTTTCCACTACCATCTCCTGCACAATCTGGACTTTGCCCTCCCACTTCACCTGTTTTTCCATCACAATAATAAGATTTTCTATCTGAAAGACAAGCATCATTCAAGTTTTCCCCGATATCCTCTCCTTTATGAAGATTCATTAATTCTTTTAAACTAAAATAATCTCCTTCTGCTTCTGTTCTCCCATAGGTAGGAATCATATAACATTTATCTGAACAATCTGAAGTGTGATCAAAGTTTTTATCTGTTCCAGAGGTATCGCATAAAGGTTTATCTGGGAAATTTGTTCTATCTCTTGTCCACGAGGTTTCATATATTATTGCATCTGCAAAACTAACAGAATCACATATAGCCTCTGTTGGATATTCTTCTCCTTCAGAAACCCATATTTTTAATCCTGCAGAAAATAAAGGAATACAAGAACCTTGGTCTTCTTCTTCTCTATCATCAATAGAATTTAAATTTTGACCATCAAACCTATACCCATAAATCCATTTACAAAAAAGTCCATCTTCGCAAGAAGTTTTATCTGTGTAATTTCCACAAGAAATATAATTGTTTTTTACACAACTAGCCACCCTAAAATTATCTGTACTGGCACCCATTGTAGATTCCATACAAACTTCTTCCCTATAATCTGCACAAAAATCTTCATATACTGTTCCATCTACACAAGATAATCTAACATATCTACTTCCAGGGAGATTATAAAAATTATAAGATTCTGAAAAAGATTGCTTAAAACCATTTTTACTAGTACCTGGTATAAAATTTGTTAATAAAGACCGGGTATTGTCTAAGAATTTTCCTGTTTCATTTGTTATTTGAATGTGTGGAACTATTCCCTCTGTTTCAGCACACCAGCTTTCACCATGTTTATAACTTTCTCCTATATCAAACACATTGTTATTGTTAGTATCATGAGTGCAATCCATACTTGCACAAACAAAATTTCCATTTTTCGGAGCAATCATTCCAGAGTTTACCTCATTATTTTTTGCTTCATTATAGGACCTACAAATAGTTCCTTCAATTTCATTACAATTTCCACATGAAGAAGAAAAAGCAAGGTTTGGATCTATTGTACAATCAGTTTCACTTGGATTTTTAATATATGTCCAATAATCTTCTTGAATTTCACTCCAATTACCTGAATTTTTAGAAAACATATTTTCGTCATAAATATTTGCTAAATTATTACAAGTATCTGTAAAATAAACTTTTCCTTTATAACATATAGTATTTCCAGATTTAGCACAATCTGTTGCTAATCTTGAAGCAGTACATAAATATCCTGCTTCAGCATCTCCACCCAAAGAATTACATTTTTCTCTTGTTGTTCTTGTACAATCTCTTGATAATGAACTTGTAAAAACACATGCTACTTCTTCATTTGGATTTGATAAACTTAAACATTGAGATTCAATTGTTATTGTTGGGTCAAAATTAGTTCTCATTCCAAGCGCAGTTGACACTGCTTGACATTTTGAAAATGTTAAAAGGCTTGTAGATTCTCCATAAAAACAACAACCTTTTTTACAAACATTTACTCCAGTTACAGATACACTTGCTAAAGGTTCATCAAACCAAGAATTTCCTGCTGCTTCTGTCTCAGCTTTATATGCGTTTGAAGAACATTCCCCTGTATTCTCACTTACCCCTGTCCCAGTTAAACATCCTTTAAATAATTTACAAGGTGTTGGAGTAGAAATATCACATTGATCTGCTGGAAGATCATCTTGGCACCATTTTCCCTCTAAAGGTTTAACACAACAAGTTTCAGCAGAAACAAATCCAAAAGCTAACACTAATAAAAAAATTGCACCTACAAAAATTAAAACTTTTTTATTCATTATACTCCTGGTTGAGACACCCAACTCCTTGATGCAAATTGAAATATTTGCCCTGTGTTTTTATCTTTAATAACATAAATATTTGTTCCATCTGTATATTCTGGACCCGTAACTTCAAGCCCAATATTTTCCAACATATATTTTGATTTATCTGCTTGGCCGACCTGGACATCATCCCCTAATATATTTGAGGCAAGATTCAAAAGTTCATAAAGATTATTGTTTAAAATAATATTAAAAGAAACATATTTTCCTGTTGTTTGTTTTGTAATTGTTAATTCATAATTTGAAATACCTATATTTATTTGCTCTGGAAGAATTGCTGTTTTTGGATCTCTTAAAGACTTTTTCATAACAACAGTATATGATTTTGATTCATATGATTGTTTTAAAGATTCAAAACAAGAATCTATTATTGGTTTTATATTTTCAGAAATTTCTTCTTGAAAACTTTCAATTAAAAAAGGAGGAGACCTTGCACAAGCTTCATCATAATTTGGGGTGTAACATAAATATTGTAATTTTTCTTGTTCATACCATGCAAATGGTTCTACTGGATCTATGCTTATTCCATGTTTTGAAAGAGTTTGAATTAAATCATTTAAATCATCTTCAACACAATCTTGGATAAATGCTTCTGGGTTTTCAACATCAAAAGTAGATGTGGTTGAAATTTTTGGATAAAAAAGAAATAATAAAACTCCAAGAACAACAATTACTATTGCAACAATAATAAAAATTGTAACTTGCCCTCTTTTTTGTGAATTAATATTCATGATTTAAATAAGAAGATTTAATTTATAAACATTCCATTAATCTTCTGTTTCTTTTCGAGGAGCTAAAATAAAACTAAGATTTAAATCTGGTTTTTTTAAATCAATTTTCAGAGGATGATCTTGTGCAAAATTTAAAATTGTTTTATCAAATAATTTTGAACCTTTTATGAATTTTTGTAAATATTCTAAACTATATCTTGCTGAACAATTTTCAGCTTTAATTGAAGCTTCATCTGAAGAAAATTCAGATCTTGCAGAATTAAGTTCTTTTGCTTCAATCAAAAATTTACCATCTTTAACAATAAAAGAACAAGCATCAGATACAACTGCACAATCTTCAATAGATTCAACAAAATCTTGAGAATTTAATTCTACTATAGATGAAAACTCCCAATTTGGAAGTTCTTTATCTTCTGCTTCTATTTCTATTAAATTTAAACTAAAAACTCTTTTGATTCTATCTTCAATTCTAATCTCTAAAAAGTTTTCTTTTTGCTCTAATATTAAAGAACTTTTTGCCCCACATCTTTTTAATATTTTTTTAAGATTATCTAAATTTACACCTAAGGATTCTTGTCCTGCTTCATATGTTATAAAAGCTGATTTTGGAATCCTAAAATTAACCATAGAAACATTTGCAGGATCAATTGCAGTTATGCACATTCCAAATTCTGTAAATTTTAATCTTACTTCTAATACTAATTCTGAGATTAAATCTATGGATTTTGAGAATAATGTGGGATTTTCTAATTTAACTAACATTTTATATTTAAGGTGCCTTGTTTTTTAAGCATTTGCCTACTATACTATATTATATTGGAGAGTAAAAACTAGGTTTTAAAAAAAGAAAAATAAAAGAAATTTATTAGGCTGAAGATCTGACATGTTTACAATTTTTGTTTCCACATCCAGACCCGGCGCATACACAAGCCAAATTATTTGTGGGCCAAACCTCTTCTTGATCACAGCTCTCTTGATTACAATTACTCCCACTACAACTTCCAGTACATTTCCAACCCCCCTGAGAAGAATCTCCTTCAGGATCTATAAGATCTATAAGATCATAACTTCCCTCAAGATTCTTAACAAATTTATATCCTTCTCCAGGAACTAATAGGATTCCGCCATCCATAAGCTCATACATCTTGTTTCCATTTTTATCATATTCTACTTGATAATTTATCAAATTCTCAAAATTTCCACCATCTGCAAGATAAACTTCTCCAAGCAAGCCATAAGTGCCACTTGTTGTAGAAGAATCAGGAGTAACTTGTACCTTTTCATTATTAGTCTTTAAAAAATCCCAAAAAGCATTTCCAGTCATATTAGCTTTACTAAATGCAAGTGCAGCAAGAATCAAAGCAGCGATAGCAATTATTGCAATAACATAAACTATCCAAGCATTATTTTGTTTTTTAACCATATATATCTAAATACCTCCTTTCAAATATCTCATTATTATAATCTTAAATAAAAGTTGTATTTAAATATTTGGATAAAAACCATATTTAATTGACTCCCCTACTAAATCCTATATTATATTGCTATGCAATAATAACAAAGCACTTATATAAATCTTTTATGTTAGTTTAAGATATGGTAGAAGATTCAATTAGAAAGAAAAGAATTCATGGAATTATGAATATATATTATTCAAATCCAGAGGTTCAAAAGGCAATATTTGAGTTTTGTAAGAATCGGGAGACAGTCCCTCAATATTTTGAAGGTTTTGGAAAACGTCCAGATAGTCTGCAATACACAGGAGACATATTTGAGCTTGTGAAAAAAGGAGCTACCTCTTTTCATTGCTCTGAAGAAATATGGGAAGATGCACTTAGAATATCTACTGAACTTAATGAAGGAGAATTTAATGAGCTTCGGACAGGATGGGACCTTTTAATTGATATTGATTGTAAATATTTTAATTATGCGCGATTAGCTGCTCAAGCAGTTATTGAAACTCTAAACAGATTTGGAATTGAAAATGTGGGGCTGAAATATTCAGGTTCAAAGGGTTTTCATATTTTAATTCCATGGGATGCTTTTCCAAAAACAATTAATGGAATTTCTACTTCAGATTTATTTCCAGAGCTTCCAAGAAAGTTAATTGAATTTATTAGATATTATTCTGAGAAAGTGTTTAAAGAATCTCTTCCAGATGATTTTTATTCTCAATTTGAAAATGCTAAAATAAAAAGAGGAATTAAATGTAAAAATTGTAATGAAATGGCAGACATCTATGAAAAGGTGGAATTATATTGTAATTTTTGTAGAATTGGTGAAACAAAAAAAATACCAAAAGATTTTTTGAGAGAAAAATATTTTTGTCCAGAATGCAAAAGAGAATTAGTGCAAAAAAGATCAAAAGAAACATATGAATGTAAAAAATGTAAATTAGATTCTACAACTTCCCCAAGATCGTTTTCATCAACAGAAGAAATAGACTTATTTGGACTAATGGGATTGGATTTTATTTTAATTTCTCCAAGACATTTATTTAGGGCACCTTATTCAGTAAATTTTGATGAACCTATCTTTATTAAAAAGGGAGAAAATATGAAAGTGATTAAAATAGGAAAATTTATTGATAAATTTTTCAAGAAAGACTCTAAATTACAAATTGAGGATATTTCTAATCTTAATTATAAAACAATTTCATTTAATTTAAAAAATAATAAAACAAGATTTGGCAAAGTAACGAAAGCAATAAGGCATATAATTAATGAAAAACTCTTTCAAATAACATTGGAATCTGGAAGAAAAATTAAAGTAACTTCGGGGCATTCTCTTTTCATACTAAAAAATGGAAAAATTCAAACTATAGAAGGAAATAAAATAAATGCAGGAGACTATCTTGTTTCGCTTAGAAAAGTGTCTTCAATTAAGGAAACTAAAAAAGAAATAATTCTTTCCGAGGAATTTATTAAAAAAGATTTTGTTAATAAAAAAAAGCACATTTTCTTATGTGATTTTGATAAAAATGTTTTTGATAAAATTTACAAATTAAATGTTCCTAAAAGAAAAAAAATTAATTTTTATAATTGGAAAGCATACAACATCTTACCCCTAGATGTTTATAGTATACTTATTCAAGAATATCCTCAACTAAAAAATAAATTTAAAGGTGCAAATTTAAAAATGTCTCATCATGGGGGTAAAGCTTTTAAAATCCCAAATAAATTAAAAATTAATAAAAAATTAATGAGATTATTGGGCTATTATATGTCTGAAGGTTGTTGTGATAAAAAAAGAGACAGAATATATTTTTCTTTTGGGGCACATGAAAAAGAATTGATTAGTGATTGTATTAATATTCTCAAAACATTGAAATTAAAACCAAATATAAGAAAACCCCACAAAACAGCAATACAAATAGAAATTAATTCAAACATACTTAAGTTAATTTTAAAAAAATTATTTAATTGTGGGATAAATGCAAGAAATAAAAGAGTTCCTTCTTTAATTTGGCAAGTAGATGAGATTCTTAAGAAAGAATTTATTCATAGTTATATAGACGGAGATGGCCATTTAGAAAAAAAATGGGCAAAAATAATTATATCTACAGCAAGTAAAAAATTGCAGGAGGATTTGTGTTTTTTATTCGCCTCTATTGGAATAGGATATTCTTTAAGTACCAGACATGTTACTAGATGGGCAAAGTCAAATACAGAACAATATGTTTTTATAATCCAAGGCAAAAAAGATGTTGAAAAATTGGGTTTTAAATCAAATTCTAAAAGGATAAAAGAGTCTTTAACAAATAAATTTCCTATTAAGGAGCTTGGTCTAGAAGAATCAATTCTTAAATCAAGGTGGAAAAATCAATATCTTAACAAAAAGATTATAAGTAGAAGTAAGAATTTCATAAAACAATTAAATCCTACAAATGAAATATTGTCTTTGGTAAATGGAGATGCTTCTTTTATTAAAGTTAAGGAAATTAAAGAAATTAAATCAAAAAATAAATATGTTTATGATCTCTCTATTGAAAATGATGAAAATTTTGTTGGGGGGAACTGCATTTTGTTGCATAACTCGCTCCATGAAAAGACAGGACTATCGAGTGTTGTGTTAACAAAATATGAATTAGATGATTTTGAACCTAAACATGCTAATCCTTTAAAGGTTAAAATTAGAAAGTTCTCTCCAGAAGCTAAAAAAGATGAAGCAAAAGAATTAATTGTTGAAGCATTAGATTGGTTTAAAAATAGAGAGATATCTGAAGGGCAAACAGATGAAAAAATAACTGGAAAATATGCTAATTTTAAACCAATTAAATTAAATGAATTAAAAGAAGACCAATTTCCTCCATGCATTAAAAATATTTTAAAAGGTGTTGAAGATGGGAAAAAAAGGTCTTTATTTATTTTAATGAACTTATTTCGGTCAGTTGGAATGGAAAAAGAAGAAATAGAAAAGAAAATCTATGAATGGAATGGAAAAAATAAACCTCCATTAAAAAAAGGATATATTCAAGGTCAATTAAAATGGGCATATAATAAAAAACCAAAACTTCCCCCAAATTGTAAAAGATTTTATCAAGAAGTTGGAATCTGTTCTCCAGATGGATTTTGTGGAAAAATTAAAAATCCATTAAATTATGTTATCAGAAAGAATTTTGTTAAGACAAAAAATAAAGATAATAAAAAAGATAAGATAAAAAATTCCTAAATATTTAAAAAGAATAATTTACTAAAGATAATATGAAAAAAAGGGTAGGTGTATTTATTTTTTTAATACTAGTTTTATTAATAAACATGGCAATTATCTCTACTGCATTTACAGTAGAAGAAGAAAGTGAAAAAGTTTCTTTGGCTTATAATTGTTTAAATAATGCAATTGATGCTAAAGACTGCTCTAGAATGACTTTAGATCAAACTATTTTTTCATTATTAGCTGTTGGAAGATGTGAAACAGAAGTTTATGATGCTTCTCTAAATATGGAATGTTGGCCAAAATCAAATTGTGACATAAAAATTACTTCACAAGCACTTCTTGCATTAGATGAAAATTCTGAAGATACCACTTTAGCAGAAAATTGGTTATTGGCCCATAATGCAACTCCAACCAACTTAGATTGGTTTCTAGAAATAGATAGTTTAACTAAAACATCTTGTACTACAAAACATGGATCAAAAACATTTGCTTTTAATATTGGAGAAGATAAGAAAATAACACTTGCTGGAAATAAAATTGATCCTTGTTTATCTATAACTTCAAGTGGATATTGGTTATCAATTGATTCTAGTTGTTATGATGAAACATTTACTACTTCTTGTGATGAAGATTTTTTAACAACACTATTATATAAGAAAAAAGATGTTCCTACCATCTATGTTTCAAAATATCCTCATTCTGGAAATGCAGGTTCAACAACTGAAGAAAAAATAAATTCATATTGTTTTTCAAAGAGTGGAATATCTTGTGATTATGAAAATAATTTATGGGCTGCACTTGCATTAAATAGTGTTGGACGTGAAATAGATATGTATATGCCTTATTTAATTAGTGAAGCTTCTGAAAATAAAAGATATTCTCCTGAATCTTTTTTATATTATATTACAAATGATATAGATTATAGAACCCAAATTTTAGAAAATCAAATATCTGGAAAATGGTGGCAAAATTATGCTACAAATAGTAAATATTATGATACTCCTTTAGAACTATATCCTTTTCAAGGGGAAGATGGAATTGAAGAAAAAACAGGCACAAAAGAATGGTTATTAATGGAAGTTCAAGGTTCAGATGGTTGCTGGGATGCTGGAAATATAATTAATAATGCATTTATATTGCATTCAATATGGCCTGAATATGGAGGTGGAGGGCCAGGTGGAGTAGATTGTGAACTTGCAGGACATAATTGTGTTACTCCAGGTAGTTGTTCTTCAAATAATACTTTAAATCAATATGATTGTGAAGCTGGATTGGTTTGCTGTGATGATGGTTTTGGTCCTGGAAATGATGATGATGATTGTGAAGAAAATGGATTTTTTTGTACTTCAGGTATGAATTGCCAGGGAGAAATTTTATATGAATTTGACTGTCCTGGATTATATTTATGTTGTGATACTGACAATAAAGAAACAACCTGTTCAGATTTATCTGGAGAAATATGTGCTTCAAATGAATATTGTAAAAGTGGAGAAGAAGTTTCAACTTTTGATTTAAAATTTGGAGAAAAATGTTGCGTAGAAGGAACATGTGAAAAAATATCTTCTGGAGATGAATATGATTGTGAAGAAAATTCTGGAAGTTGTATGAGTTATTGTGGAAGTGGATATGAAGAAACATCTGTATATTCTTGTGCATTTGGAGATACTTGTTGCCTGTCTTCAAGTCCAGTTATACCTTCTAAAAAATCTGGAGGTAAATGGTGGATTTGGGTATTATTCATATTAATTGTGGTTGCTTTAGTTGCAGTATTATTTAGAGATAAAATAAAAGAAATTATATTAAAAATAAAAACAAGAAAAGGTGGAACTGGAAATTCTTCAATGCAACAAAAAAGAGGGCCACCATATTATCCTGGAGCAGGACCTGGAAATATGAATAGGCCACCTCAAAGAAGAATATTGCCTTCTCAAGGAAGACCAATGCCTCAAAGAAGACCTCCTCAAAGATCAGGAGAACTTAATGATGTTCTTAAAAAGTTAAAAGATATGGGTCAATAAAATGAAGACTCTAAAAATTCTTTTAAGTGCAGGTTTATTTTTGATATTATTTCTGCCTTTTGTTTGTAGTGTTTCTATTGAATTAAATTCAGAATATGATAGAGGTGAAACACTTATTGCAAAAGTTTCTGGAAACTTTGTAGATAATATAAATAAGGGAGATATTTTCTTTTATAGAAGACATATGCAAACCTCTATTGCAGAATATGATTTAATTAAAGTTGAAAACCAATTTTTTATATATGCTAAACTTGGAATTGAAAAAGTTCCAGATAATTATTCTATTCAAATAAAAAATGTTAGATATATGAATGGTTCTCAAATAAGTCAAGACCCAATTATTGGTAATTTTTCTATAACTGGAAATACTTCTGACTTTTGGATATCTCCTGGTGCACAAATAGTGGACAAAGATTATTTGATCCAAGTTCAAAATCTCCAACCTGAAACAATTACAATTAATATAAATTCAGAAGAAATGGTTTCTGAAAGTGGAGGATTTTTCTCAAGTTTCTTTGGAACAGAAAATGAAACAACATCTACATCAGCATCTTCAATAGAAATTCTATCTGGAGAAATAAAAGATATTGAATTTAGTTTAGAAGACATGACAATTTTAAAAGAAATAAAATTAAGTTCTGAAAATACAGTTTATTTTTCTCCAATATATAATATATATGTTCCTGGAAATATAACAATTGAAGAAAATAATACCCTTAATTATACAGGAGAAGGGACCATTATTGAAGAAGATATTATTAATGAGGACCCAAATGAAGAAATAATAATTAATGAAGATACAGGAGAAACAATAACTCGAAAAGAAGCAAAAACAAAAACATGTGATGAAGTTAATGGATCTATTTGTAACACCACTGAAATATGTGGGGGTACAACTTTTTATGCAAGCGATTCTCTTTGCTGTCTTGGAAAATGTGCGTTAGAGAAAAAAAATAATAGTGCAAAGATAATTGGATGGGTATTAATGATTGCTGTTGGTTTAATTTTAGTTTGGTTTATTAGTAAAAGAAAAAACACAAAAGGAAAACCTCTTAACCTATTAAATATCGGTTCAAAGAAATAATTTATTTTTTCTTTGCTTTTTTTGGTTTTGATTTTTTAACTTCTTTAGCTTGAGTTAATTCATTAATTTTATTTTGCATTTCTTGCTTTTCTAATTGAAATATTCTTGCTAATTCGTCATAACCATGAAGCCTTCTGGTTAATTCATTTAAAATATCTGAAAATGAATTGTTTTGAAACACCATTCTTTCAGGGGATACAATTTCTACATGGGAAGGCATATATTTGAACATTAAAATTGCTAAAAAGATTGGTTCTTCTACTTCAATTTCTATTTCTGCATATGTTGTAAAAAATTCTTTAGAATCTTTCATTGGTAAAGGTTCATGGATAACTTTATTTGTCACAACCACACGTTCTTCTGAATTAATCTTTGTAATCATTTCGTCTAAAGCTTGAACTAAATATTCCTTGGGTTTTCCAATTATTTCTAAGATAAAATTTGCAGTTACTGTTTTTTCACTTGAACTCATTTTTCGGTTGTTTTTTACTTTTTCTTTGATTTAATAAATATAATAAGGTAAGCAAAAAGCAAAAACTTATTAGGTAATATGCTGAATAATTTTTGTTATTTAAAGTTTTGGGCTCTGAAATTTCTTCACTTGAACCTTCATTTAATTTAATTGTTTGAATTTCTTTAATTTCTGTTTCTTTGATTCCAATATCTGAAATTGGTTGTGTTTCAGATTCTTCTAGTACAACTAATTCATCCTCTCCAGAAAGAGAACTAAAAGAAGTGTTTGTGGGGGTTGTGATGTTTGTTGTATTTGTGGGGGGATCAGGATTAGAACAATTATTTGATTGATTCATTGTAGATCCTAAAAAAATCCATTCTGAATTGCATAATTGCCAGGTTTTATCATTAGTATCTGAATCTTTAAATAAATCTGTTTCATCAATTTTTGTTAAATTATCATCATATAAAGTCACAAAATCTCCTCCATTATTTAATGTTCTTGCATTATTTAATTCAGCAACATAATAATCTCCTGAATTAATAATTGTGTTTTCAGGAAAAATATATATGCTTTTAGGAGTAGATAATCCTTCATAAAGTTCCCAGTTGGAAATATTAATATCTTGACCTCCATTATTATATACTTCCACCCATTCATTTCCAGACCCCGGGTTTAATTCAACTTCATTTATTTGAATTGCACATACTGGAGAACATAAAAAAACCACCAGCAAAAAGGTGAAAGTTAACACGCTTTTCATTAAAAATATTAAGAAGAGATTTATTTTAAATATTATTATTCTTCAGTAGAAGGTTTAATTTCCTTTTGAGAGAATTTGTGTGCATATTTTTCAGAAAAATCATCATATTCTATTTCAATTTTTCTTCCTATTTTAACTGCTTTTGCAATCCAAATTTGCGAGAAAATTTTATTCTTGAGGTACCACACACATTTTTCTTTTTCTATTTTTGATAGAATTCCATTAATTTTAACTTCAACCCCCATAACACTATATTCTTCGTCATGAAGGTATTTGATTGATATAAAATCTGGAAAACCTGTTCCAATTACTAAAACTTTTTTAAAAGGATTATATTTTCTTTTTGCCGGAACTACCTTGTCTCCTTCTAGATCAACATTATTAGTCCACTTATCAACAATTCTTCCTTTGTTTTCTAAGTCTTGCCTAACTTTTAATTCAAATTTTGCACCTCTGCTTTTGGAACTTTTTCCTTTTTTTATTTCGGACTTTTTTTTAGATATAAATCTACCTTTCTCATCCCAAGAAGTTTCATAATTATCTGGATCTCCTGCTTTATTAATCTCCTTCATGACTCTATCTTTGATTTCTTTTTTCACTCTTTCCATATTTAAAAGAAGAACAAAGAAGTTAAAAATTATTCTATATTCCAGAATATATCTTTTATATTGTATATATTATGATATAGCCTTTAGAATATATATTTTAGACTATCTAAATCAATTCTGAATTATCCATGTTTGAATTACAATAAATATAATTGAAATTATACTAACAACCCCTTTTATTGCTAGAAAAACAGGATGCTGAATATTTATTTGAGGTATACTTAAAACACCTGCAACTATTGCTAAAATACCTATGATAAATGCTGTTAATCTAGAAACTTTTGTTTCATCAAATCCTACTCTTGTTCCCTCATAAAGATCTTTTGGTTTTGAGATTAAAATAAATCCAATGCCCATAACAATTAACCATAAAAAAGAAACATATGCATCAATATTAACTTCAAAAAAACTATCTACAATTATCCCTAAAAACCCTATAATGCTTACAATTGCCAGAATATAAACAAAATGAGAAGATACTCTTGATATTTTCTTTTTAGGACCAGGTTCTTTTTTTATTTTCTTTGTGATCTTCTGTTTCACTTCTTTTTTTGTTTCAATTTTTTTTCTTGGCATTTTATATGTTTTAATATATATTTTCTATTATATATCTTATGAAATATACATTGTAGTATCTATTTATAAATCTCTTGCTTGAAGGGTTCTTCTTTTATTCTCTTTGGCTCGATTAATTGCTTGAATTAAAATATCTTCAACTTTTCTTTCTAAAGCCATTTCAACTTCATCTGCAACAGATGAAACAAAATTTTCTTTATCTAAATCTTTTACTGTTTTTCGAATATTTGATTTTATTATTAAAGTCATTTTATTTTTCTTGTTTTTTATTTTTATTTGTATCTTCTGGTTTCATTAAAGGGAAAATTACACAATCCCTAATGGGTTTGTTTATTAAATAACTAAATAATCTTTCTGAAACTCCAAAACCGCATGTTGGTGGCATTCCGTATTTTAAAGCTTCAACAAAATCTTTATCATGATCTTGGGCTTCTGTATCTCCTGCTTCTTTTAGTTTAGCTTGTCTTTCGAATCTTTGTTCTTGATCTAAAGGATCATTTAACTCAGAATATCCATTTCCCATTTCAGAACCTGCAAGTATTATTTGAAATTGTTGAACTTTTCTTGGATCTTCAGATATTCTCTTTGCTAAAGGAGATAATTCCACTGGTTGTCCTATTAAAAATCCTGGCCCTGCAATTTTCTTTCTGCAATGCTTCCATAATAAATCTACCATTCTCCACTTATCAACATTTGGATCGAAATCAAGCTCTAATTCTTTTAATTTTTTCATAATCTCCTTTTTATCAGAAGCATATATATTTATTCCTGTATTTTTTTCAATTAAACTTTCATAATCATAAACCTCCCACTTTTTACCTAAGTCAAAGTTATAACCATGTGTTGTGAATTTTAAAGTTCCAAAAACTTCTTTAGCTACTTTTTTATACATTTCTTCAACTAATTTCATACCATCTTTATAATTTGCATATCCCCAATAAAATTCCATTTGAGTATAATCTTGTAGGTGTTCCATATCCATACCTTCATTTCTAAATTGTCTTCCAATTTCAAATGTTTTTTCAAAACCTGCAACCATTAATTTTTTTTGCCATAATTCTCCCATTGAAATTCTTAAATAAACATCAATGTCCAAAGCATTATGGTGTGTTTTAAATGGAGTTGCTGCTGCTCCTCCTGCAGAAGTTTCTAAAACAGGAGTTTCCACCTCGATAAATCCCTTTTTTATTAAAAATTCTCTAATTGTATTCCAAAATTTTGATTTTTTTATGAAAATTTCTTTTACATCTTCATCTGTTAAAATATCTAAATATCTTTTTCTTAATTTATCTTCTTCACTTTTTAATCCATGATATTTTTCTGGCAAAGGCAATATTGATTTTGAAAGCAGTTTTATATTTTCAACTAAAATTGATGTCTCTCTTGTTTTTGTTTTAAATGTTTTTCCAGATACTTCTATAAAATCTCCAATATCAATATATTTTTTAAACAAAGTTCTTGCTTTTTCAGGAGTTTCATCTTGTTGAAAAACAATTTGGACCTCAGAAGTTCCATCTTTTAATCTTGCAAAAGATATCTTTCCCAATTCTCTTTTTGTCATAATCCTCCCTGCTGTAATAACTTTTGTTGATAATTTAGAATCTAAACATTCTTGACAAGTTTGTTTTTTATCTGTCTTGGCAGGATAAGGATTAATTCCTTGTTCTTTTAATTCATTTAATTTTCTTTTTCTTTCATTTATTATTTGTTGTTCTCTTCCCATAGTTTAATCAAGAAAAAATAAGTTTATATTTTTGTTGGTTTTACCCACTCCCTAATACAAATCTTTAAATAATAATTTTTTCATATAATAACATTAGCAACTTCATGTTGCATATAAAATTGAAAGGAGGTATGAATATATATGGTTAAAAAACAAAATAATTTTAATTGGTGG